>DATBOH010000164.1:0-7291 GCA_036553915.1 Caulobacteraceae bacterium
AGGTGCGATTCCATTGGGACCGCAGCGGATCAGAGGGCGACAAAACCACGTGCTTCATCCGCGTCTCAGCCAGTTCAGCGGGGCAGGGCTTCGGTCATCTGGCGCTGCCGCGAATAGGTCAGGAGGTCGTAGTCGATTTTCTCGACGGTGACCCAGACCGGCCGCTGATCGTCGGGCGCGTCTACAACGCCCACGCCATGGAGGCCTACGCCCTCCCGGACAACAAGACCCGCTCTGTATGGCGCAGCCAGACGATCGGCCAGACCGGCCAGGACTACGCTCCGGCCGAGAATCCGCCAGCCGGCGGCGGCGCCGGCTGGAACGAGATCAGCATGGAGGACACCAGCGGCAAGGAACTGCTTCTCGTCCAAGCCCAGCGTGACCGCGAGACGACCGTGCGGCGCGATGACAAGTTCACATTAGGTCGGGATCAGACCCATCGCGTCGGCCATGACCGCAGCGTGGCCATCAAGAATGACGACACCCTGTCGATTGAGCAGGGCAACATGAGCATCGACGTTAAGCTGGGCGACTACAGCCTGAAGACGGACGCCGGCTCGGTGAAAATCGAAGCCATGCAGCAGATCACGCTCACCGTTGGCCAGAACTCGATCAAGATCGACCAGACCGGTATCACGCTGAGCGGCCTCAATATCCAGGTCCAGGCGCAGGTGGCGCTCAGCGCCCAGGCGCCGCAGGTCAGTCTGGACGGCGAAGCGAGCATGAGCATCGCCGGCGGCGTCGTGATGATCAACTGATGGCTGAAATGCGCGCCTGGAAGGGCGTCAAATGGACCGAAGCCAGGCAGGTCGCCGCGCCGCTGGATTGGCGCGTTGAGCGGATCGGCCAGCCGGAGGTCGCGCCCGAGACTTGCTTCGCGAACTTGCGCGCCAACGGCCGGCTGGTCGACGCCGCTCTGTTCCTCGGTCAGGCGCTGCCCCGCTTTGAAACCGCCGTTTGGGCGGTGCGGATGGTGCGCGAACTGCAAGGCGCTGAGCAGCCCGCGCCAGCCGATGAAGAGGCGATGAAGACGGCGCTTCTGTGGGTGCAAGATCCGTCCGAGGCGAGGAGGCGGGCCGCCTTCGCGGCGGCGCAGCGGATCAGGGGGTCAAGCCCGACCAAGTTCGCCGCCCTTGCGGTCTACTATTCCGGGGGGTCCGCCGCCGCGGAAGGGGCTCCCGCCAGTCCGGCGCCCCCCGATACAGCTGGAAAGTTCGCCGCCGCCGCGGTGATCGCGGCCGCCGTCGGCGGAAAGGATTTCGAACACCGCCTCTCCACGGCCCTCGATGCTGGCGAACGGATCGCCGCAGCCGGAGTCGGCGCCAGGGTGGATATCTGAGGGCGCCATGACCTTGGGCCTCACCATCGTCAACGTCGAGCAGCTTGAAAACGGCGTTTCGACACGCCTTCGCCTCGACCGCCATGGAGCGTCGATTGGCCGCTCTCCGCAGGCCGACTGGAGTCTGCCCGATCCCGATCGCGGCATTTCCGCCTCGCATTGCGACATCGACTATCGCGACGGGGTCTATGTGCTCACCGACCACAGCACCAATGGCACCTACATCAATGGAAATCCTGACCGCCTCGCCGGCCCACACCGGATCGCCGACGGCGACGAAATTCTCATTGGCCACTACCGGATCCTGGCCAACCTGAGCGGCGCCGATGCGCCATCGGCGATCGATACGCCGGCGACCGCCCCGGCCTGGCGAGGCTGGGATGCACATGGCGGATCGGCGCCGGCAGCCGCTCCAGCCACTGACGATTGGGGCGCAGCGCCGCCCCGATCGGCGATTTCGGGCGCCGGAGCGATGTCCGGCCATTGGGCGGCCCCGTCGGTGGCCGCGCCCCCGCCCTCCGCCAATTCGGCATGGACGACACCGGCCGAGCCAGCCCACGCGGCGTCGGCCTGGTCCAGTCCCGTCCCTTCCGACGCCCCGCCGCCCAGCGCCGCCGACGTCTGGGGCCAACTCGCCGAAGGCAACGCCGTCGACTGGTCGCGCAGCGGGCTCGCCCATCCAATCGCCGCCGCGCCGACCGCCGAAGCCATGGGTCTTGCCAAGGCCGACGCCTGGGCTCCGAGCGCGCCCCCAACGCCCGCGCGCCAGCCGACGGCGGTTCCTTCTGGCGCCGCGCCCCTTCGGCCGGCCGGCGCAAGCGGTGAATGGGCGGGCTTTCAAGCCGCGGCCGGTCTGGCGCCCGGCGCGATAAAGGTCGATCCCGCCATCGCTCTGGCTGCCGCTGGCGATCTATTGCGGCGGCTGACGGCCGGCATGGTGGTGATGCTTGAGGCCCGGGCAAGGGCCAAGGCGCAGCTCGGCGCTCAAGGAACCTCGCTCGAATTCGAAGGCAATAATCCGCTTAAATTCGCGCGCTCACCGGAAGCCGCCATCGCCCAGCTTCTCAATCCGCAAGAGCGCGGATTCATGCCCGCTGAACGCGCCGTCGAGGACGCCTTCAAGGATTTGCAAGCGCATCAGATGGCCACCTTGGCTGCCATGCAGGGCGCTCTGTCAGCCACCCTGGCGCGGTTTTCGCCAAGCGCCATACGCCAACGCGCCGAAGGCCGCGGCCTCTTCGCCCGCCTTATTCCAGGGGCCAAGGAAGGCGCGCTCTGGAAGGCTTATGAGCAGGAGTTTGAGGGCGTCGCCCGCGGCTCGGACGAAGCCTTCATGGACGTCTTCGCCAAGGAATTCCGCCAGGCTTACGAGAAGGCGGCGGCCGAGATGAAGCGGCAAGGCTGATGGGACTTCCGGCGGCGCGCCTCACCGACATGCATGTGTGCCCGATGGTGACCGGTGTGGTCCCCCACGTCGGCGGTCCCATCGTCCTTGGCTCACTGAACGTCTTCACCGCCGGCCTGCCGCAGGCGCGAGTTACCGACATGCTCGTCTGCGTCGGACCGCCGGACGTTATCGCCATGGGATCGATGACTGTGATGGTCAACGGCTTGCCAGCGGCGCGGATGGGCGATCAGACGATCCACGGAGGGGTGATCGTGCTCGGTGCGCCGACGGTGCTGATCGGGGGTTAGCTGCTCGCCCCCACGGTCCGATACCAGACCATCTCCGCCTTCCAGCCGCCCGCCTTGGCGGCGGCGGCGATTTTTGCGCCCCAATCGGGGCCGCGCTGAGCGGCCGGCGTGGCGATCAGACCAGGATCGAAGGGCCCTTTGCCAGTGAGCAGCAGCAAGCCCGACAGGCCGGCATGGCTGGTGATGACGCTCAGTCGGTAGTGATCGCCGCCGAGATCGGCGATATTGGCCTTGGCGCGGGGATCGGCCTCCAGGGCCATGAAAGCCTTACGGCTGTCGACGCCGAAGCTGTCGATCGCCCCAGACGGCTCCAGCCCATAGAGCGCGAAATCGAGATTGGGGTCGCCAATGGCCATGCTGATCACCGCCTTTTGCGAGAGCGTGCCGTCCGGCTGCTTCTCGAGCGTGTAGCTGGGCTGCGACGTCGAGAGGCGCGACGCGGCGGCGGAGGTGTCGGCGCGGAAGCTTCGGAAGGCGTCGAGCGGCATGCAGGCCGGAGCGTCAACCGGCTGCACCCCCAGAGAATCGACATCCGGCACTGAAATTCCGGCCGCCCTGGCCGATTTCAAGACCGCCGCTTCAGCGGCTTGCGGCGATGCCGCCACGCCCGTGAGATGGACGGCGACGCCGGCCCCGCTGGGCTGAACGTCGGCCAGAGTGAGCCACGAGCAGGGGACGCCCGCCAGGGCTGCGTTGAGAACGGTGCGGGCGGCCTCGACATTTGACCCGTTGGCGGCGATGGCCGCCGACGTCGCGGCCGGGCGGCCAGGCGATTTCTGCAGCAGCCAATAGCCGGCAACCCCCATCGCAACGACAACGCCGGCGGCGGCGGCCAAGGCCATCGCCGGGCGCATCGCCTTTCCCGGCCCGGGCGGCCGCGCGGCGGCCTTGGCCGGCTTTGATAATTTGACGGGCTTGGGGGCCTCGGGAGACGTCGCCATGGGCGCCTGCAGCAGATCCAGGACTTCATCCATGGATCTGGCTCTTTGCGAGGGATCGGGCGCCAGCATCCTTTCAAGGACCGGACGCACCCCGGCCGGAGCTGCCGAAAGATCAGGTCCGGCCCGTCGCTTGTCGACCGCATCCACCAGGGTCGCGCCCATATCCAGGCTGCGGCCGGCCGCCAGGGTCAGGATGACCAGGCCGAGGCTATAGACATCGGTCCACGGACCGATGTCTCGACCGAAATCGCCAAGCTGTTCGGGCGCGACATAGCCGAGCTTGCCGGCGAACCCATCGCCGATGATCGTCGCCTTCGACGGATCGAGATCCTTAGCGATGCCAAAGTCGATGATTTTCGCCTGGTCCAAGCGCCCCTGCGGCAGCAGGATGTTGTCTGGCGAGATATCCCGGTGCACGGCGCCAAGTTGGTGTGCGTTCCGCAGGCCCTCCGCCAGCCGCCGGATCAGCGCGAGGAGCTGATCTGGGCTCGGCTGAAGCCGGCCAACCAGATCGGAGAGCGGCTCGCCGTCGATAAACTCGGTGACGATGTAGAAAACCCCGAGGCTCGGCTCCTGGGCCAGGACGCGATATTGCACCACCGCGGGATGGCTGAGTTTGGTGAGCGTGCGGGCCTCCTTGCGGAACATGGCCTGGACATTGGGGTCGGCGGCCAGGCTTGGCAGCATGACCTTGATCGCCACCTGGTCCTGTTCGTCATTGACATTTACCCCCTCGAACACCTCGCCCATGCCGCCGCGCGCGATCAGGCGGGTGACGCGATAGATGCCGTTGAGGACCGCGCCGGGCTGAACGCTCGCCAGGGCGGCCGGCGATGCCGGGGCCGGGGCCGGGGCCGCCGATGCCGGCGCATAGACGGTGGCGTCGGGACTAGGCGGCGCGCCTGGCGCGGGTTGGTTGGGATGCGCGCTCGACGGCGGCCTGTAGACCGTATGCGGATCGTCCGGCTTGTCCTCGTCAGGCGCCATTAGCTCGCCTTAGCCGGTTTGCTCTGGAGGGTCGCCTGATCGCAGGCGATGACGACCAAGGTGACATTGTCCGGCGCGCCGCGCTCGAGAGCCAAGGCGAGCAGCCGATCGCAGGCGGGCGCTGGGCGCAGATCGCCGAGCACGGCGGCGATCTCGCCGTCGCCGACCACCCCGTGCAGGCCGTCGCAACAGAGCAGAAACACGTCTCCGACCTCGGCGGTGTCGACGATGCCGTCGACCTCGACCGAGGGCTCGACCCCGACCGCCCGCGAGACCACATGTCCCATCGGATGGCCGACCGCCTCGGCGGCCGAGAGCAGGCCGCGATCGACCATGTCCTGAACCTGAGTGTGGTCGTGCGAAAGCTGGTGAAGCGCGCCTCGGCGAAGCAGATAGGCGCGACAGTCGCCCGCCCAAAGAACCGCGAATCGCTGCGCCTCGATCAACAGGGCGACCACGGTTGAGCCCATCTGACCGCTCTTTTCGGCCAGATCCCAAATGCGCCGGTTAGCTTCATGCATGGCCTCGGCGACAGCCAGGGCGTCGGCATTGAAGTCGCCGCCAAGCCTGACGTCGCCCAGACATTCAACCACGGTGTGCGAGGCCAGCTTACCGTTCTCGAGCCCGCCCATGCCGTCGGCGACGGCGAAGAGTCCGCGAGCCTGATCGGCAAGATAGTCATCCTGATTGTCATGCCGGCGCTTGCCGACATCGGTGCGCGCGGCATCGACGAGCCGGATGGCGGCGTTCACCTCTGGGTCTCCGGAGAAGCCAGGATCAGGCGTTCCGGCGGGCCGCGCCGTGGCTGTCCTTCGACCCACCAGCGTTCGGCTTCGCGGGTTGGGCCTCCAGCCGGCGCCGTTGCCTTGGCCGCCGTCGCAGCGGAGGCCAGCAGGGTATCCGCATCCAGGCGCTCGGTGAGGGCGCGATAGATCAACGCCTCCATGGCGGCCGCGACCTCGTCACTATCGCCGAAATTTTTCGCGCCGAGGACCAGGAAGAACCGCCTGCCGGCGCTGTCGACCGACGGCGCCAAGGCCCCGACGCCCTGCTGACCGGCAAACCGCCAAGGCGGCGAGGCGTCATGCGCGGCCTCAAACCCTTCACCCAGCTCTCTGCGGGCCGATTGCAAGGCGGCGCTGCATAGGTCGTCCCAGGATTGGCGCTCGTGGGCGGTCAGGCCGCGGCTAACGAAATCCCCGTGCCCGGGAAGCTTGCCGAACAGGAACGCCTTCACAGGCTGGCTGGGCACCGGAACGACCAAAGGCTGCCGCGCCGAAAGGGATCGCGGTCAGCACTTAACTGGAATTTCAGCGACGCGAAGGCCGCGCCCTGGCTGAATGTCGCCTTGAAGGCAGTTGGCCCAGAGTTTTCCTGGCGGGCCTTGTCCATGATCCGGAACAAGGCCCAAGGACCCTGGGCGGCAAAGCTCGCCACCACAGCCGCCCCATTAAAAAGGGTGACGTGGGCTTCGGGGAGCGCCGAAACGGTCCACATCAACGGCTTTGCGCCATTGTTCGCGGCGTCGAAACGCCATGTCGATCCACCGGCCGATATTTCGACCGCCGTCACCGCGCCGCCAAACCCCGCAGCCTGCACCTGCAGGGGCAGTCCAGCGGTCAAAAGGTCGTGGATTTCAGAGGCCTTGTGAAAGGCCTCGGCTGAGAGCGGGTCGAGAGTAGCCGCCACCGGATCGGACGCCGTCCAGCGCCAGACCGGCCCGGACCGATCGAGAAGCGCGCCAAGCTGCTGGGTGGTGAAGGCGTCGAACTGACCGCCGGCCCCAAAAAGCCGCAGCAGGTCGCTGACGGACGCGTCCTGAGCCGCGGCGCCCTCGAAAGGATAGTGATTCTGGGTTGCGGCCTGGCACGCGCCCAGAAGTCCAGCCCGGTAGGCGTCGGCGACAGCGCCCTTGGCCGAACTGGTCTGCGCCGATTTTCCGCCCTGCACAGCGGCGCTGACAAAGCCTTGCAAGATCGGCGGTGCGCTGGCGGACTGGGCGGCCAGACTGCCTATGGCGGTCGCCAGTTGACCTTGGAGGGCCGTCGCCCCCGCCCCTCCGCCGGCGATGGTCGCTCCGGCGTTGGCCGAGCCGGCGTTCTTGACGCCGCCGATGAAGTCGTCAATCGGCGCCGGCGTCTTGCCATCTCCGACGTAGTCGGCAACCGGCTTGAAGTCGGTGGTGATCAGGGCCCCGGCGTCGATATTGCCGGCGTTGGCTTGGCCGGCCAGGCTGCCGATGGCGGATGCGCCGGGCAGATTGGAGACGAAGCTTGCCGCCGGGGCGCCGAAGCCGGGCGTGAAACTGGTGTTCTTACGCACCTCCAGA
>DATBOH010000196.1:0-3594 GCA_036553915.1 Caulobacteraceae bacterium
GGGCGAGAGGATTTCCCGGCCGGCTGAAATCCATGTGGTCGGGCAGACGCACCGGCAGGTCCGCCTCGGGAACCGGGACAACACCGCAGCTTTGGCAGTGGATCGCCGGAATCGGACAGCCCCAGCCGCGCTGCCGTGACACGCCCCAATCGCGCAGCCGGTAGACGACGGCGCCCTCGCCGAGGCCTATCTCTTCGGCCTTGGCGACCGCCGCGGCCTTGGCGGCCTCGATATCCAGGCCATCGAGGAACCTTGAGTGATGGAGCTGTCCAGGTCCGGTCCAGGCCTCGTTGCCGACCGCGAATCCGGCCGCATCCTGGTCGGCCGGAATGACGACGGGCAGCACCGGCAGGTTGTATTTGCGAGCGAACTCCAGATCGCGCTGATCGTGAGCCGGGCAGCCGAAGATGGCCCCGGTTCCGTAGTCCATCAGGACGAAATTGGCGATCCAGACCGGCAACAGCCAGTCGGGATCGAACGGATGACTCACCCTCACCCCGGTGTCGAATCCGAGCTTTTCCGCCGATTCGATCTCGGCTTCCGACGTGCCGCCGCGCCGGCAGCCGGCTACGAACGCGGCGACCGCCGGATCGGCGCTCATCGCTTCGGCCAGGGGATGATCAACCGATATGGCGACGAAACTGGCCCCGAACAGGGTGTCTGGGCGGGTGGTGTAGACCCTCACCCCCTCGCCATCGCGCTCACCGGCGCCCTGGGAAAACGGAAAGGTGAGATACAGCCCGCGCGAGCGGCCAATCCAATTCTCCTGCATCAGCCTGACCTTTTCCGGCCAGCGATCCAGGGTCTTGAGGCCTTGCAGCAATTCGTCGGCATAGCGGGTGATGCGCAGGAACCATTGGGTCAGCTTTCGGCGCTCGACCGGCGCGCCCGAGCGCCAACCGCAGCCATCGATCACCTGCTCATTGGCGAGCACCGTCAAATCGACCGGATCCCAATTGACCAGACCTTCCTTGCGATAGGCGAGACCGCGGCGCCAGAGCTTCAAGAACCAGGCTTGCTGGCGGCCGTAGTATTCAGGATCGCAGGTCGCGAACTCGCGTGACCAGTCGATGGCCAGGCCCAGCCGCTTCAACTCTTCACGCATCACCGCGATGTTGGCGAGGGTCCATTCGCGTGGGTCGACGCCCCGTTCGGCGGCGGCGTTTTCGGCCGGAAGTCCGAAGGCGTCCCAGCCCATGGGGTGCAGGACATTGAACCCGCGCGCTCTTTGGAACCGGGCGTTGACATCGCCCATGGCGTAGTTGCGGGCGTGGCCCACGTGCAGGCGCCCCGACGGATAGGGGAACATCTCCAGGGCGTAGTAGTCGGGCTTGGCCGGGTCTTCACCGGCCCGATCGACTCCGGCCGCTTCCCAGACGGCGCGCCAGTAAGGCTCGACGGTCTTGGGGTCGTACCTGGACAAGGGCTTTAGCCCCTCAGGTTCGAGAGCCGCAGCTGCCTTGCCCGGGTAAGGATGGCGTTTTCGATGTCGATGGAGGTTTGGGCCGAGGTTGGCGCCTCTGTCCATCCGCCGGCGCCATTGCTGACTTCACGGAACACCGAGACATTCAGGCCATCGGCGCGCAGCCGCGTGTCGAGAATATAGACCGTGGCCTTGAACCGCTCGTCCGGCTTTTCAGGATTGACGTACCAATCGGTGATGACGACGCCGCCATAGGGATCGGCCGATTGCAGGGGCATGAACGCCAGGGTGTCCAGCGTCGCCCGCCACAGATAGCCATTGACGCCGATCGCGGTGACGCCGGGGCCATGGCCCCGCTCTGCATACGGATGGTTCATGCGGCCGCCACAGGCCGCCAGCAGGAGCGCCGCCGCCGCCGTCAGAACGACCGACCGGGCCATTCGCCCACGAGCGATATCGCCACTCGGCGCCGGCATTCTCATGGATGTCGCTTTCCTGTTCATTTCGGCTTTGATCGGCTCGGTTCGCCCGCCGGCTCTGCGTCTATAACATTCGAGCCGGGCCGCCAAATGGCAATCTATCGTCACGCTGGCGTCCGGTTCCCGTGGCTCAAGGGCAACAGCCGGCGGGTATCGGAGCCAGGGCGCGCCTGCCTGGGCGCAAAGCGGTTGACGGACCGGCGCCGCCGGACTTTATCAACAGGGCGGATGCTGCCGTTTTCGCGCGGCGCGGGCAATTTGGGGTGCATCGAGCCGGAGTCATGAAAGCGCAGGGCCTCGCCATTGCCGTCGCCACGCTCGCTTTGGGGCTGAGCGCCGCGGGCGCGCATGCGCAAGAAGCCCAGGCCATGCTGGTCTCCGCGACAGACTTTTCGGCCGCAACGTCGGCCGGCGAGCCGGCGACGCAACGTCGAACCCTGGAATGGGATTCCAGCAAGGGTCGCTGGGGGCTCAACCTTGGCGTCGAACAACACTCCACCGATCGGGCCCTGGAGCTGAAAGACGTCTCTCCCGGGGTCTATTATCGGATCACCAAGCGCCTCCACATCGGCGGCGCCGTGAGCCTGGCGCCAGACCAGGCCGAGACCCTGCGTATGGGTCAACAACCGCAGTTTCCCGCCCCAAGGGTGCGGCTGGAGACAGTGTTCAAGTTCTGATCAAGGCGCCAACGGCGGCCATGCCGTCGACGCCCGCCAACCGCAAGCGGCGGCCGCGCGTCACGGTGATTCCCCCCAAGGCATAGACCGGCAGGCCCGCCTGGCGCGCCCAGGCCGCCAACCGCATCGGACCTAGCGGGCGGCCCGCCGAAGCGCTTCGGCTGGCGAACACCGGTGACAGGAAGAGCGCTTCGGCGCCAGCCCGCCGCGCCGCCAGCACCGCCGGCAGATCGTGAGCGGCGGCGGTGATGTGAAATCGCTTCGCCAGGCGGTGATTGAGGCCACGCCGGCGGGCGAGCCGCTGCGGCCAATGCACGCCGTCGGCGCCAAGGCGCGCCGCCAATCCGGGATCGGCCCCGACCAGCAGTATCAAACCGCGTTGCCGGCAGACGCGTGCGAGGGCCTCGCCGACCTCGACAGCGTCCGTGCGACCAAACGGGCGATAGACAATGCCGGCCCCCCGGGGCAATCGGGCGGCGGCGGCGACCGGGTCCTTGACCCGGGCCGGGTCGGTGAACAGCCATAGCGGCGGCAGGCCCTTTCGCCCGCCGGGCCGGCGCTCTAGCCTCCGGGCCATCCGCCACAGGCTGGAGACCGTGTTCAATGGCGCCTGGCGAGACCAACCTCGAAGCGGTGCTCCAGGCGGTCGATGAAGCGGCGCGCGAGGCCGGTCGCGATCCGGGCGCGGTCAGCCTGACGGCGGTATGCAAGCAGCAGCCGTGGCCGAAGGTCGCCGCCGCTCTGGCCAAAGGCCAGCGCATATTCGGCGAAAACCGGGTGCAGGAAGCCCAGGCGCGTTGGCGAGAACGGTCGAGCGGGGTCGAGCTGCGTCTGATCGGACCTTTGCAGACCAATAAGGTTCGCCAGGCCATAGGGCTCTTTGACGCGCTAGAAACTCTCGACCGCCTGCGCCTCGCCGAAGCCATCGCCAGGGAGGCGGCGGCGACCGGTGGCTGTCCCAGCCTGCTGGTGCAGGTGAACACCGGCGAAGAACCCCAGAAGGCCGGCGTCCTGC
>DATBOH010000230.1:0-6142 GCA_036553915.1 Caulobacteraceae bacterium
GCCATCGATCGCGGATTCGCCGAGATGATGGTCCACGAGGCCACCGAGCTCTGGTGCGAGCCGGGGCGGGCGCTGGTCGCCGAAGGCTCCTCGCTGCTCACCCGCGTTGATCTGCGCAAGGGCGATGCGCTGTACCTCAACGACGGCGCCTATGGCTCTCTTTTCGACGCCGCCCACGCCCGCTGGCGTTTCCCCGCCGTCCTCGTCAGGCCGAACGGCGCAAGTCAGGCGCCGCTGAAGCCCTTCCAACTGTTCGGGCCGACGTGTGACTCGGCCGACCAGATGCCGGGACCGTTCTGGCTGCCCGACGACATCGGCGAGGGCGATTTCGTGGAAATCGGCATGCTGGGCGCCTATGGCGTGGCCATGGCGACCCGATTCAATGGCTTCGGCGATCTGGAGACGGTCGCGGTCGACGACGCGCCGATGGCTTCGATGTACGGGCTTGGACCGCGATTTATCAGGACGCCAAGCGAAGCTTCCACGGTCGTGAAGCTGTCGCGCGCCCGTGGCAAGAAACGCCGGCGGCGCTGAGCCGGGGAGCTCCGATGAACACCGCCAACACCAAGGCCGAGCTGCTCTCCCGGCCGGTCGAGCATATCGATATCGCCGCTTTCGACGCGCGGCCGCTGATCGAAGCCATGGGCAAGATGAGCTTCACCTCGCGCGATACGGCGCGCGCGGCGGAGATACTCAATCGCGCGCTCACCGACAGGGCCTGCTCGGTGTGGCTGACCCTGGCCGGCTCGACCAGCGCCGGCGGCTGCATGCACGTGTGGCGCGATATGGTGAAATACGGCATGGCCGATGTGGTCGTCGCCACCGGCGCCTCGATCATCGACATGGACTTCTTCGAGGCGCTCGGATTTCGCCATTATCAGGCCGACAGCGCCATCGACGACCGGGACCTGCGCGCCCTCTATATCGACCGCATCTACGACACCTATATCGACGAGGAAGAGCTGCAGGCGTGCGACCATGCCATCAAGGAGATCGCCGACGGCCTGGAGCCGGGGCCCTATTCCTCGCGCGCCTTCATCCACGAGATCGGCCGCTGGCTCGCTTCGGGCAAGGCCCGCAAGACCGGGAGCCTGATCGCCACCGCCTTTGAAGAAGGCGCGCCGATCTTCTGCCCGGCGTTTACCGACAGCTCGGCCGGCTTCGGCCTCGTCAAGCACCAAGTCGAGCGCATCAAGGCCGGGCGGCCCTATGTCACCATCGACTCGGTGGCCGACTTTCGCGAGCTGACCGACGTCAAGATGGCGGCCGGGACCACCGGCTTGTTCATGGTCGGCGGCGGCGTCCCCAAGAATTTCGCCCAGGATACGGTGGTGTGCGCCGAAATCCTCGGCGTCGAGGCCGAGATGCACAAATACGCGGTGCAGATCACCGTGGCCGACACCCGCGACGGAGCCTGTTCCTCCTCGACGCTCAAGGAGGCCTGTTCCTGGGGCAAGGTGGATGTGGCCTTCGAGCAGATGGTGTTCGCCGAGGCGACGACGGTTGCGCCGTTGATCGTCTCCGACGCCTTTCACCGCGGCGGCTGGAAGGATCGCGAGCGCCGGCGCTGGAGCAAACTGTTTGGCGGCGCGGCGCCAAGTCCGCGCGCCTGAGGCGAGCGAGAAGGGGGATGCGGATGCGTTCGATTGTGGCGGCCGGCGGCCTGATCGTACTGATCGCCTGCGCCGCGGCCGCCTTGACGCCGCCGTCCAGCTATCTGGCCGGCCACGAACCCGACGTGCTGGCCGCCATCCCGCCGCCGCCGTCGCCAGGATCGCCACGCGATCAAGCCGATCGGGCGATCTTCCGGCGCACGAGGGCGCTTGAGGGAACCCCGCGCTGGGCCCTGGCGCGCTCCGACGCGGATGAAACCGTGCTTTTGAGCGACTTCAGTTGCGCCCTGGGCGTTACGCTTAGCAGCCACACCGCGCCGAGGTTGGATGCGCTGCTGAACTACGCATTGCCCGACATCGAAGAGGCGGTGCGAAAATCCAAGACTTTCTATAGGAAGTTGCGTCCGTTCACGCGCGATCGCGGCCCCATCTGCGTGGCGCGGTCGCCTGGTTTCGCCCAGAGCTTCGACTATCCTTCTGGGCACGCGACCCGTTCATGGACCTATGGTCTGATCCTGGCTCGACTGGCGCCGGACCGGGCGGGTCAGATCCTCGGGCGGGCGCGCGCCTATGGCGACAGCCGGATTGTCTGCGGCGTACACAACGCCAGCGCCGTGGCGGCCGGCCGCGTCGGCGCCGATACAGTGGTCGCGGCGCTGAGCGCCGATCCGCGTTTTCAGAGCGATCTGGCGGCGGCGCGCGACGAACTGACGGGTCTGCGCGCCCACGGCCCGAAGCCGGACGCCGCGGTCTGCGCGGCTGACACCAAGGTGCTGGCCGCCGAGGCCTGGTAGCGGCGCCGATCAGCCGCCCGACACGGCCCGATCAAGCCGCGCGGCGATCGCCTCTGGCTTCTCCATGGGGAGAAAGTGGCTGGTCCCGAACAGGGTTTCGACCGTGATCCGGCCGCTGGCGGTGAGCGCCGGTTCCTGGGGCCCGGTCTGACAGGTCGATCCGACTTCGGCCTTGATGATCTCCACCGGGCAGCGCGTCCGATCGAACGCCGTCCAGGTGTCCGAATGGGCGGCGACCGCAAAGGTCGAGGCTTCCCAGGCCGGCGCGCACGCCAGGCGCACCGAGCCATCCGGCAAATCTCGAAACCCGGCCGTGACGTAGTCCGCCAGCATGTCCAGGCGCCAGGTCGAAAACACCGACCGTTCGGCGTAGGCGGCCAAGGCGGCCTCGCGGCTCGGGAACTCGGCGCGGCGGCGGCGCGCGCCTTCAGCCAGGTTGGTTTCGGAGCTGTCGGGGCCCGGACGGGGCGCGACGATCACCGGATCGAGCAGCACCAGGCGGCGCACGCGCCCGGGTCGCAGGGCGGTGGCCGTCAGGCACGTCGCGCCGCCCATGGAATGGCCGCACAGGACCGCCTCGCGCACGCCCAATAGATCGAGCAAGGCCACAAGGTCGTCGCGAAAGTCGTCCCAGTTGGCGCGCCCCAGGGGGTCCGCGTTCAAGGATGTCGCCCCATGGCCGCGCTGATCGACGGCGAGAATGCGAAAGCGATCGGCGAGCGGGGTGAACAGGCGGCGATAGGCGAGGGCGTTGAACCCGTTGGCGTGCAGAAAGATCAGGTCCACAGCGCGGTCCGGAACGCCGAACTCAAGCAGCGACAATTCGCCCGGCCCACGCCCGGGCAAGGCCAGCCGGCGCCGCCGGACGAGCTCTGGGCCTATTTCTTGACCGGCGGGGTTTGTCCCGTCGCCCTCTGAATGAGGGCGGCGATGCGGTCGGTCGAATCGGCGGCCTGGCTAAGCATGTTGAGCGGCGAGGCGCCCGGCTTGACCGCGGCAACCACCTGGTTGGCGGCGTTCTGGGCCAGGGTCACGGCGGCATTCTGGGCCTGCGCCAGCTTGGCTTCGGCGGTGGCGTAGCCATCCTGATAGATGAACCCGTAGGTCGGGTAGGTGGTCGCGCCGAGATTGCGCGACGGGTCGTTCCAGACCTTCACTTCGCTCCAGTCGCCGGCCGGGGAGACATCGACCACCGTCACATTGCGCTCGACGTGGCCGCGATCGCCGTCGATCATCGACCAATTGGCGTGGGTGATCTGGATCACCCGGTCGGTAAGAACCTGAGAGACAACCGCGACATGGCCAAGGGTCATCCGCCCGGTCGGCTTGAAGCACAGCACCGCGCCGGCCTTGGGAACAAAGCCGCGCTGATACCGACCGGCAGCCTGGGACCACCAGGTGCGGGCGTCGCCGAATATCTGGATGCCCGAAACCAGGCGGGCGAAGGGCACACACTGCCAATAGTCATTCGCGAATGCGCCGCCAGGGCTCAAGGCGATGATCGCAGCTATCGCTAGGGAACCCAGTCGGGTTCTCGGGCGCACGGTCATTTCGGTAACAATTCCCCGATCTGTGCTCCAGGGGTTAACCTTGGATCAGGAAAATGAAAAGAGTGTTTATCGATGGCGGCGCTCGCGATTTCGTGAGGAGCCGGAGAAATGGCGGCTGTAGCGCCAGGGTGGAGGCGCGATGGCCTGTGGATAAGCTTGGCCGTGCATGATCCTGAAATCTTCCAAGTGGAAGTTTATGACTGTCCGTTTATTATAGGTATGGCGTCGGTTATTTCGTCCGCCTTCGTTTCAAGTGCCGAGATCGCGCCGATTGCAAGTCTTGATACGCTTTGAAATCGGATGTGAAGCCGCATACATCCTTTTCGGCCGCCCAGACCGGGCGCCGACTGCTTGGCGATGAAGATCAGCCGACCGATAGAGAGACTGGCGCGGGTCTCGGCGGGCCCGGCCCGGCCATGGCGCATTCGGCCAAGAGATTGGCCGAAGAGGCCGGTGATCAAAAAAAGCTGTAGGGATCGATGTCGATGCTCAGGCGCAGCGCTCCCGGCGGACGCAGGCGGGCGCGCCAGGCGGCCATATAGGCGGAGAGATCGACGGACCGTTCAGCCCGGACCAGAAACCGCTTCCTTCGGCGCCCGCGAATAAGGCCGAGCGGCGCGTCGGCCGGTCCGAAGACATCGACGCCGTCCGTGTTGGGCGCGGCCTCGGCCACGGTTCGACAAAACTGCTCCAACTGCGCCGGGTCCGGTCCCGAAACAACAACCGCGGCCAATCTCGTAAAAGGCGGCAGGCCGGCGGCTTGGCGCTCGGACAATTCAACCTCGACGAACGCATCGCGATCCTGGGCCGCCAAGGCGGCCATCACCGGGTGCTCGGGGAGCCAGGTCTGCAGGAAGGCGCGCCCGGGCCTGGATCGGCGCCCGGCCCGGCCGGCGACCTGGGTCAGGAGCTGGAAGGTGCGTTCGGAGGCGCGCAGATCGCCGCCCCGGAGGCCGAGATCAGCGTCCACGACGCCCACGAACGTGAGCCCAGGGAAGTCATGTCCCTTGGCGGCCGCCTGGGTGGCGATGAGAACGTCGATCTCGCCCTTGGTCATGGCCTCAATCAGCGCCCGCGCGCCATCGGCTCCGCCAGGGGTGTCCGACGAAAAGATCGCCACACGGGCGTCGGGAAAAAGTCTGATGGTCTCTTCGGCTATGCGCTCGACGCCGGGGCCCACCGACACCAGAGAGTCCTCGGCGCTACAGTGCGGGCAAAGCCGGGGCCTGGGCATTGAAAAGCCGCTGATGTGGCAGACCAGCCGGCCGCTGTAGCGATGCTCGACCAGCCAGCTGTCGCTGTCCGGCGCTTTCAGGCGTTCGCCGCAGCTTTTGCACAGAACCAGCGGGGCGTAGCCGCGCCGGTTCAGAAACAGCAGGCTTTGCTCGCCGGCGGCGAGGGTCGCGGCGATGGCGTCGATCAACGGCCGCGAGAGCCAGGCGCCGCGCTCTGGCGGGTGTTCCCTGAGGTCGATCAGGCTGACGGGCGGCAATCGGGCGGCCCCGTGGCGCGCCTCCAGTCTCAGCCACAGATAGCGGCCCGCCCGGGCGTTCCACAGGGTTTCCAGCGACGGCGTCGCCGAGGCGAGAACCACCGGGCAGTCAGCGATCCGAGCTCGGGCCACCGCCAGATCACGGGCGTGATAGATGAACCCCTCTTCCTGCTTATAGGCGCCGTCGTGCTCCTCATCCACGACCACCATCGCCAGGTCAGTGAACGGCAAGAAGAGGGCCGACCGGGCGCCGACGATGATGCGCGCCTCGCCCCGCGCCACCGCCTCCCAACTTCGCCGGCGCCGGACCGGCGTAATGGCCGAGTGCCATTCGACCGGGGCGGCCCCGAACCGCGTCTCGAACCTGGCCAGCATTGCCGCGGTGAGGGCGATTTCCGGGGCCAGCACCAGAACCTGCGCGGTGGGTCGGCCGCGAAGCGCCGAGGCGATCGCCTCCAGATAGACTTCCGTCTTTCCTGAGCCGGTGACCCCATCCAGAAGGGCGGTCGCGAACCCGCCGCCGACCAGGGTCGAAAGACGCGTCGCCGCCGCCGCCTGGCTCGAATTGAGCTTCGGCCCCGGATGGTCGAGATCGGGAGCCGCGAAGGGTTCCAGAGGCTGCCCGATCCACGATTCGGCCAGGGCGCCCTCGACAACCAGGCCGCGAATGACGGCGGGCGAGACCATGGCTTG
>DATBOH010000240.1:0-14324 GCA_036553915.1 Caulobacteraceae bacterium
GTCGGCGTCGGGGTTGGCGTCGGCGTTGGTGTCGCCGAGGAACCGCCGCTGACGCCGGCGGCGATGCCACCGGCGGCGCCCAGTCCGATCAGCGCCAGGATCGCGGTGTTGTTGCCGGAATGCTTGTGCTTCTTTTCGGAGGGGTGCTGGTGCTGGTCGGCCGCCGCCGCCATCGCCGGTGTGATGGCCAAGGTTGACGCAGCGGCAAGCGCTACAATCTTTTCCGCGAGCCTGGACGTCCGATGCATCTGTCGATCCCCCGCGAGATATTGCGCTCGCCGCGCCCAAGAGCGCTTGTCAAATTCAGGCGACGACAGAACGATCTGATCGGCTAACGCGACGCACCGAAATCGCTCGGCCTATCCCCCTCGCTCGAAATTGAAATCCGTTTGTATTCCTCGAAAAGCTCGGACTTCGAGTTATGTTATAGGCCGGCCGTTTTTCCTGGCAAGGGGCCTGCGCCCATGGACCTGACGTGCTTTGTCTACCCCGGCTGGGAGCCCAGAATCCGGGCTGCCAAGCCAAAGCGCGACTGGATGGATAACGCCCCGGAGGCCTTCCCCTATCGATGCCTGCCGCTCAGCATCGCCAACGGTCATGGCTGGGAGATTCTCAGTCCGTGCGGATTCGAGGTCGAGTGGAACGGCGGCCCGGCCGTGGACGACGTCGTGGTGCGACCCGATGCCGCGGCCCGCGAGGCGCCAGTGGCGCTGTTTGGCCTCGGGACCTTCACGCTTCACGTTCAGGGACTCTTCCGGACGACGCCCGGATGGAATCTCTATGTCGGCGGACCGCCGAACAGCGCCAAGGACGGGGCCACGGCGCTCTCGGGGATCATCGAAACCGACTGGGCTCCCTACACCTTTACGATGAACTGGCGGCTCACCCGTCCAGGCCAGGTGGTGCGGTTCGAGGATAGCGAGCCCATCGCCCATATTTTTCCGGTCGAACGCAAGGCCATCGAAGCGGTCGTCCCGCGCTTCGCGCCGATCGCCGGGGAGCCGGAGTTGAAGGCCAGTTTCGAGGCCTGGTCGCGATCGCGCGACGCCTTCCAGGCCCGCATGCGCGAGCATCCGCCGGAAGCCCCGGCCGACAAGTGGCAGAAGTTCTATTATCGCGGCCAGACGCCGGACGGCCATTGCCCGATCGGCGATCACCAGACCAAGTTGCGGATACGCGAGTTTGCCAACGCCGATCTCGTCCGCCCCTTGCCGCGCGATCCAGCGCCTTTGCCCGACCACGGCCCCCCGGCCGAGGCTGGCGAGACCTCGACCTCGGCGGCGCCTGCGAACGGCGAGGCCGCCTGGAAGCTGGCCAAGTATGAGTGGATGCTCGAAACCCAGGAACGCCAGCGCGCCTTGTCAACCGCCGCCAGCGGCATCTTTCGCTGCAAAGATCTGACTACGGACGAATTCCTCGACAACTTCTACGCCCCCGGCCGACCGACCATAGTTTGCGGGGCCATCGACGCCTGGCCGGCCTTTGGGCGCTGGACGCCGGAGTATCTGAAGGCGCGGATCGGATCGGCCGAGATAGAGTGCCAGGCCGGTCGCGATTCCAACAGTCGGTTCGAACTCGAAAAGAACGCTCACAAACAAAAGATGCCGTTCGACCGTTTTGTCGATTTGATCGCGGCCAGGTCCGGGAACGATTTCTACGTCACCGCCTATAACAGCGCCGCCAACGCCGCCGCCTTCGCGGCCCTGAGGCCAGACATCGGATCGATCGAGGCTATTTTGAACCCGGACGACAGCGGGGCCGCCGGCATGATCTGGGTCGGGCCGGGGGGCACCTTCACCCCGCTCCACCATGACCTCACCAACAATCTGCTGGTCCAGGTCACCGGTCGCAAGCGCGTGACCCTGGTTTCGCCAGCCGAGACTTCAAAGCTGCACAACGACGTCCACGTCTTCAGTGCGCTCTCCGATCTGAATGACCCCAAGATTGACCTGGCGGCCTTCCCGAAAGCCAGAGACATTCGCAAGCTCGACTTTATCCTGGAGGCGGGCGAAGCCTTGTTCATCCCGATCGGCTGGTGGCACCAGGTCAGCGCCCTCGACTTCAGCGTCTCGATCACCTTCACCAACTTCCGGTGGCCCAACGACGGCTTCCGCGACCACCCCACAAGGGCCGCCTGACCTCCCGATCCCGTGGACGGGTTTGAAGGTGAAACTCAGCCGGTTTCGCGCGGCCAGACCCGCGGAAAAAGCGGATGGTCGAGCGGCGCGCCGGCCGCAAGCGTCTCGGCCAGGCCGGGAAACACCGGCGAGGTCGTCCACGACCTCGGCGCATGGCGGACATCCTCGCCGACATAGCGGGCCGAGAACACCCGCCGGCGGTGGGGCGACCCAGCCGCCGCGTGCAGGGTCAACATGTGAAAAGCCACCGCATCGCCCGGTTCCAGGGGCCATCCGAGAATCGGAAAGGCGGCGCGATCGGCCTCGATGTCCGGCAGCTCGCCAAGCGCGCCTTCCGGGAACCATCTGGCCTGGCCATCGGCGAAACCGCGCGGCATCAGCCAGGGGCCGAGGTGCGAGCCGGCCAGGAATTCCAGGGTCGATTCGCGGCCGACCGGATCGAGCGGGATCCAGAAGCTGACCGTCATCCGCCCATCGAAGTCGTAATAGGGCTGGTCCTGGTGCCAGGGGGTGCGGGTGCGGGCGCCGCGATCCTTGACCAGCACATGGTCGTGGTGGAAGCGCACCTCGCGCGCGCCCATCAGGGCCGCGGCGACGGCCGGCAGAGGTCCGTCCAGCACGAAGCTCCGAAAGCCCGGCCGCTCGCTCCAATTGCAGAAGTCTTCGAAGAACAGTCCCGGATCGTCGGGCCCTGAGGCGATCTTGGCCCGCGGGCTGGGATCGGCCAGGAGGGCATCGACCTCGGCCCGCAGGGCGTGAAGACTCGCGGTATCGATGACGCCGCGCAACGGGACCGCGCCGTCACGGCGGAACGCCGCCACGATGGCGCTATTGATGGCCGTTTTCATATGTGTCGTTTTTGACACGTGCCCCGCCAATCTCCGGCGCGCGCTCCGGCGCCCCTTGCCGCCGCCGCCGGCTTAAGAAAAAAGTGGCCCGGCGTGAAGATTACTCCGCCGGGCCAAGTGTAGGCCGCGAGAACGGGGGGGATGAGCCCGCGGCAGGTCTAATGTGATCGCCGCGGGCCATTGTTTCAATCCTCTTGTCCGCATTTTTCGCGATCGTTCAGGTTTGGGCTTCCGGCTCGGCCGTGGCGCGTCCGCCCGGAAGGAAGATCTGCTCATAGGTCTGGAAGTCCTTGCCGGCCAGTTTACCCAGCCGCTCGACCATCGCTGGCATCCGTGTCAGGGTTTCGCCCAGGAATTCGACGCCGAGCTCGCGTGAGTCCTGGTCGGCCGGGTTGTCGAGCGAGGCGATGACACCGTCGAGCGGCATGGAAAGCCGCACCATCAGGCTGTGCAGATCGACGCGCAGCTTGGCGTCCCTGACATCGATCAGAAGTTCGCGGTTGCGCTCATAGATGTCGAGTTCGCGCCGGGCGGCGATCAGCATTCGCCGGGTCACAGGCCCATAGCGCTCGCCGACCTGCATTGAGCGCATCGCCGCCTCAAGAATGGCATGCATGGTCGAAATCGCCTCGCCGATGAGCTGGGCGGCGGCGCGCTGGCGATCGCCCTGACGCACGCGCGCCTCCCACATATTGGCGACGACGCCGCTGACCGTGGCCACCAGCGCCCCCAGCACCACGGCCGCCAGGGTCTCGGCGTGGACGCCGCCGGCCAGTTCACGCACATTGACCAGCAAGCCGCCCCCTCCCCTCCATTGGAGCCGTGACACTAGCGCCCGGTGGCGGGTCGCGGCCACCCCTGGCGACCGGTGCGCTTCATCCCCACTTCAGGGAGGGACGTTGCAGGAGCGCTCATCGATGAGCACCGAAGAGCTTCTCGGCATTCGCCGGCGAGTGGAGAGAGTTGGCCGATTTTCCGATGGCCTGATGCGTATCGGGCCGTTTCGTCTGGGCGCCGAGGCGGCCCTGTCGTGGATTCCGGTGGTTGGCGAGGCCTATGGAGCCGCGGCGGCGACCTATCTGCTGGCCCAGGGCTGGCGGGCCCAGGTCCCGCTGAGGGTCCTGGCGACCTGCGCCGGGCTGATGTTCGGCCGCACATTGATCAGCGCCGCGCCCGTGGCCGGCCCGATCGCCGCCGATCTTCTGGCCCTGCACGGTGTGTCGGCGCGGATGATCGTCAAGGCCATCGACGCCAAGATCGCCCAGCCGGCCCGACCGGCGCGCGGCGGCTGGCGCAAGCGCATGTTCACGCCGGTAGCGGCCTAAAACAGCTCAGGACGCTTCAGGCGCAGGCTCTGAACCAGGGCCAGCAGGCAAAGATCGCCGATCGCTCCCGCGTCAGCCTTGGCCGCCAGATCGGCCAGCGCCGGCTCGTTGACGGTGATATGCTCGTGTTCGCCTGGCGCGCCGCCACCGGCCGCGATCCGCGCCGCCGGGCCATAGGGGGCCAGGAACAGGAACGCCTGCTCCGCCGACACGCCGGGGCTTGGCCAGGTACAGCCGATTGGCTCCAGGCTATCGAGGCGCAGGCCCATTTCCTCCATGGCTTCCCGACAGGTCGTTTGCTGCGGCGTCTCGCCCTCGTCGATCATTCCGGCGCAGGCTTCCTCGCCCGGACCGTCGAGACCCCGGAACAGGGCCGGCGCGCGCGCCAGGCTAACGGTCAGAGCGACGCGGCGCTCGGCGTCATAGGGCAGAACGGCGATCGAATCGCCATGGTGAGCGACCTCCCGCCAGGTCTCGTCGCCGTCCGCAAAGGCCATGCGCACGCGCCAGAGCTTCACGCGGCCGTCCCGGATGGACTGGCTTTCGACGATCCTGGCCCGCATGTCGCTTTCCTTTCGCACCGATTCTATAGAGCCGAACGCGGCCTGGAGAACGCCCATGGTGATTGCATTGCTGCTGGCGGCCGCCGGCTTTCCGACGCTGATTGGCCCGGCGGCGGACGGCAAGGTCCAGTGCTTCAGTCCCGATCCGGCCCGCAAGGTCTGCGCCTCGATCACCCGCTTCGCGCCCGGAGCCGAGGGCGTCATTGGAACGGCCACCACCGCGGTGATCGGTCGCGAGCCACCGGTGACCATGACCACCAGCAGCGCCGACACCATCGAAGGGGAGCGTCTTTGCGGGGTGACGCAGGCGGCCGACCTGGTGGGGGCGACCTTCACCATCGCTGGGGCCCCGGCCGACCCGGCCAAGACCGAGACGCTGAGGGACGCTGTGGCCAAGGGCATGTCGCCGCTCGTCGGTCACAAGATCTGCCTGACCTTCGTGCCCGATGGCTCACAGTTCATGGTCCACACCAGCCTCGACGACCTGCCGCGCCCCGATCTCGACCAGCGCATGGCCTGGGTGTCGCCAGCCGATGGCTGGAAGGTCGCGCCCTAAACCGTTGACCCTCGGGCGCGCTTGGCGCCAAACCCCGGCGATGGCCGCCGAACTCCACCTGCTGCGCGAAGCCGACAGCCATCGCGCCCTGGCCGACGGCCTAGTCGCCCGGGCGTTCGGTCCAGGCCGTTACGCCAAGGCGGCCGAGCGCCTGCGGGAAAATTCGACCCCGCTGGCCGAGGTCTGCTTTTTGGCCTGGCGCGGAGAGCGCGCGGTCGGCTGCGTACGGCTGTGGCCCATCGCCATCGGCGACGCGCCGGCGCTGCTCCTGGGTCCGATCGCCGTCGAGAGCGGCGAGCGCAGCGAGGGAATCGGCGCGGCTTTGATACGGACTGCCTGTGACGCCGCCCGCGCCCAGGGCCATCCGCGGATAGTGCTGGTCGGCGACGAAGCCTATTTCGGCCGCTTCGGCTTCCGACGCCTAACCGATGTCGACCTCCCCGGCCCTGTGGATCGCGACCGGGTGCTCGGTCTGGCCCTGCGGGAGGGCGCCTTCGAGGGTGTGGGCGGACCGGTTCTCGCCGCCCCGAGCCAGACCAGCCCGCGCGCCTTGCGTCTGGCCGCTGAATGAGCCGCTCGGACGCCGAGAGTCTCGAAAGCCTGTTCGCGGCCCTGCCCTTGCCGCCCGTGCACCTGTGGAATCCAGCCCATTGCGGCGAGATCGACATCGTCATCCGCAGAGACGGCCTGTGGCTGCACGAAGGCTCACCCATCGGCCGGCCGGCTCTGGTGCGGCTGTTCTCGAGCGTGTTGCGCAAGGATGCCGATGGATTCGTCCTGGTGACGCCGGTGGAGAAACTGGCCATCCGGGTCGAGGATGCGCCGTTTGTCGCCGTCAGGGTCGATCGGCGCGGCGAGGCCTTGGTGTTCACCACCAATGTCGGCGACCAGACGGAGGCGGGGGCCGACAATCCCATTCGCGTCACGCATGACCCCGCGACCGGTGAGCCCAGACCCTATGTGCATGTGCGGCGCGGCCTCGAGGCGCTGATCGCCCGGCCAGTGTTCTATGAACTGGCGGCGATGGCGGAGCCTCGTGACGGTCCCGATGGAGCGGCGATGGCGGTCGCCTCCAATGGCGTCTGGTTCCCGCTCGGCGCCCCGCAAGCCGACGGCGCGGCGTGACAACCAGCGCCCCGGCGACGCCGACCATGGATTGGATCGGTCGCCATCTCGACCCCATCGACGGGGCGGCGGCGACGGCCGCCGGCTCGGACTTCGATCTTCAGCCCCACCTGGCGCCCCCTGAGACTGGGGTACTCACCTCCGCCGCGGTCCTGGTCGGCCTGGTGGAGCGCCCGCACGGTCTGTCGGTCATCCTCACCCGGCGCGCCGATACGCTGCGCAGCCACACCGGTCAGATCGCCTTGCCCGGCGGACGTTGCGAGCCCGGCGAGACGCCGTGGGCGGCGGCTCTACGCGAGGCCGAAGAGGAAATCGGCCTGGCCCCGCGCCTGGTCGATCTGGCGGGATTGTCGACCCCCTACCGCACCGGCACCGGATTTCACGTCACGCCGGTGGTCGGCTTTGTCCGCGACGGCTATGTAGCCAGGCCCAATCCCGACGAGGTGGCGGAAGTGTTCGAAACACCGTTTGGATTCCTGATGGACCCGGCCAGCTATGAACAGCGCGAGCTGACCACCGCCGAGGGCGTCGTCAGGCGCTTCTACGCGGCCACCTGGGAAGACCGCACCATCTGGGGCGCGACCGCCGGCATGCTGCGCGCCCTCTACGACCGGCTGTATGGCGCCGCGGTCGCCTGAAGACCTGGCGCCGGAGCGCCTGCCGCCCCAGCCGTGGCTGAGCCATCCGGCCACGAAGGCGGTCATGGCGGCGCTGGCGTCGGCCGCCGGCCCGGAGGACTCGCGCTTCGTCGGCGGCTGCGTGCGCAACGCCCTGCTCGGCTTGCCGGTGACCGACATCGATATCGCCACCCGCCTGACGCCCGAAGCGGTCAAGGCGGCCCTGGGGGGCGCCAAAATCGCCGCCGTTCCCACCGGCGAGGCGCATGGCACCATCACAGCGATAAGTCACGGCCGGGCGCTGGAGATCACCACTCTGCGCCGCGATGTCGAGACCGACGGCCGGCACGCCGTGGTCGCCTTCACCAGCGACTGGCAGGTCGACGCCGAACGCCGCGACTTTCGCCTCAACGCCCTCTATGCCGACGCCGAGGGCCGACTATTCGACCCGACCGGCCAGGGGCTGGCCGACCTCAAGGCCGGGGCGATCGTGTTTGTCGGCGACCCCGAACAGCGCATCGCCGAAGACGCCCTGCGCATTCTGCGGTTCTTTCGCTTCCAGGCCTGGTACGGACGCGGGCCGCCGCACCCCGCGAGCCTGGCCGCCTGCGGCCGGCTCAAGGAGCTGATGCTGGGCCTCTCGGTCGAACGAGTCGCCAAGGAACTGCTGGGACTGATGGCGGCCGACGACCCGCGCCCGAGCCTTCGGGCCATGGCCGCCGCCGGCGTCCTGTCGCTGGCGCTGCCCGAATCCGGCGATCCAGCGCGCTTCGAGCAGCTTGTCGCCATCAAGACCGATCTGGCGATCGAGGCCGACCCGCTGCTGCGCCTGGCGGCCCTGATCGGCCCCGATCCGGCCAAGGCTCAGGCCGCGTCTACAAGGCTGAAGCTCTCCAACGCCCAGAGCGCGCGCCTGGTCGAGGCGACGCGCGTAGATCCGGCGATCGCCTCATGGATGAGTCCCAAGGCGGTGCGCCAGGGCCTCTGGCGGCACGGTGCGGCGGCGTTCAGGGACAAGCTTATGCTTGCCTGGGCCGGCGGCGATGGCGCGGCGATGCAATGGCGGGCGCTGTTGCCGATTGCCGAAAGCTGGCCAAGGCCGGTGTTCCCGCTGACCGGCGCGGAGGTGATGGCGGCCGGAGTCCCCGAGGGCCCGCGGGTCGGGCGGGTGCTGGCCGAGGTCGAGGCCTGGTGGATCGACAGCGACTTCACCAGCGACAAGCTGTCGATCATCGAGCGGCTGAAGGCGGTGGTTCAGGGCCTGGGTCGCGAGGCCTGATCGCTCACGGCCATTTGGCGATCGGCGGCATGGACGAGAGGATGCTCTCGATATTGCCTCCGGTCTTGAGCCCGAACATGGTTCCCTTGTCGTAGAGCAGGTTGAACTCGACATAGCGGCCGCGGCGGATGAGCTGCTCCTCACGCTCTTCCTCGGTCCATGGCTCGACCATCCGGGCGCGCACGATGGGCGGATAGGCTTCGAGCAGGGCCAAACCGACATCGCGGGTGAAGGCCAGATCGCGCTCGAAATCGCCGCTATCGTGGCGGTCGTAAAAGATACCCCCGACGCCGCGTGGCTCGCCGCGATGCGGCAGATAGAAATAGCGCTCGCATTCGGCGCGATAGCGGCCGTGCCAATCCTCGTCGTGGGCGTCGCAGGCGGCCTTGAGGGCGGCGTGAAAAGCCTGGGCGTCCGGCGCATCCTCGGCCCGCTGCGCTTGCAGCAGCGGCGTGAGGTCGGCGCCGCCGCCAAACCAACCGCGGGTGGTGGCGATGTATCGGGTATTCATATGCACCGCCGGGACGCGCGGGCTGCGCATGTGGGCGATAAGGCTGACGCCGGTGGCCACGAACCTGGGATCGGCCTCGGCCCCCGGCATCGCAGCGGCCATCTCCGGCGAGAGCACCCCATGCACCTCGGAAATGTGCAGGCCGCATTTTTCGAACAGGCGGCCGCGCAAAAATCCCATCACGCCGCCGCCGCCGCCTTCGCGGTTCCAGGCCTTGAACGCGAACCGGCCCGGCGCGCCGGGGTAGAGCGCCGGCGGGGCGTCCTCCTCGATCGCCTCGAAGGCAGCCGCCAGGCGGTCGCGCAAGGTCTCGAACCAGGCCCGGCACCGGGCCGCCCTGGCCAGGGCGGTGGGATCGATGGAAGGGACGGCGTCCATGCCGGTCTGCATAGACGCTCAAGGCGGCGTAAGGAAACCGTTCAAACGCGTGTTTGCTTGTGCTTGCGCCGTCCGCCGCTTTGCGCCGATGATGCCGTATCAGCAGGGAAGGAACGCCGCATGGCCTGGGATTTCGAGACCGATCCGGCGTTCCAGAAGAAACTCGACTGGATCGAGGCCTTCATGGCCGACGAGGTCGAGCCGATCTCGCACCTGGGCCTGGCCGCCTTTTCCACCGAGGGCCGGGAAAAGTTCATCAAGCCGCTGCAGGCCAAGGTGAAGGCGCAGGGCCTTTGGGCCTGTCATCTCGGGCCGGAGCTGGGCGGCCAGGGCTATGGCCAGCTCAAGCTCGCGCTGATGAACGAAAAACTCGGGCGCAACCACCTGGCCCCGCTGATTTTCGGCTGCCAGGCGCCAGACACTGGCAACGCCGAGATCATCGCCCACTACGGCACGCCCGCGCAGAAGCAGAAATGGCTGAAGCCACTGCTGGAGGGCGAGATCCGCTCAGCTTTTTCGATGAGCGAGCCGACCGGCGGCTCCGATCCCCTGACCTTCAAGACCCGCGCGGAGCTCGACGGCGACGAATGGGTGATCAACGGCGAGAAATGGTTCTCGTCCAACTCTCGCTACGCCCAGCTCCTGGTGGTCTATGCAGTCACCGATCCGGGCGCCAAGGACCCCTATCGCCGCACCTCGATCTTCCTGGTTCCCAAGGACGCCGAAGGCGTTGAGACGATCCGCAACATCGGCGTCGGCGGCGAGGGCGAAGGCGGCCACGGCTATCTGCGCTACAACAATGTCCGCGTGCCCAAGGACGCCTTGCTCGGCGAGCGCGGCGGGGCTTTCATCATCGCCCAGACGCGGCTGGGCGGCGGGCGCGTCCACCACGCCATGCGCACCGTCGGGGCCTGCCAGCACGCGTTCGATCTGATGTGCCAGAGGGCGGTGTCGCGCCAGACCCGGCAGGGCCGACTCGCCGACATGCCGGTGGTCCAGGAACAGATCGCCGACGCCTGGATCCAGCTCCAACAGTTCCGGCTGCTGGTCATGCACACCGCTTGGCTGATCGACAAGCACAAGGACTACAAGCTGGTGCGCAAGGACATCGCGGCCATCAAGGTCGCCATGCCCAAGGTCTATCACGACATTGCCGCCGCCGCCCTGCACCTGCACGGCGCGCTCGGCGTCTCCAACGAAATGCCGTTCATGGGCATGGTCACCAGCGCCTTGGTGATGGGCATCGCCGACGGCCCGACCGAGGTCCACAAGGCGACCGTGGCCAAGCAGGTGCTGCGCGACTACCGCCCCGACAACGACCTGTTCCCGGCCTACCACCTGCCCAAACTGCGCGAGGCGGCGCGGGACAAATACGCCGGCGAGCTGGCCGAAATCAAAACCGCCTGGGAGGCGAGGAAACGCCAGGCAGCGCAGGCTTGACGGGGCAGTTGATCATTGGCCTGGGCGGCACGGTGCGCCCCGGCTCGACGAGCGAGCTGGCCCTGGCCAAGGCCTTGGCGGCGGCCGAGCGCCTTGGGGCGCGCACCGAACTCTTCGGCGGGGCGTTCCTCGCCGAGCTGCCGATCTTCGACCCGCGCGGCCCAGCCGAGCACCCGGCGCTAGGACGGTTCCTGACCAGCGTGCGCGCGGCCGATGGCCTGATCGTCGCCTCGCCGGGCTACCACGGCTCGATCTCAGGGCTGGTCAAGAACGCCCTCGATTGCCTGGAAGCGCTTAGCGACGAACAGCGTCCCTATCTCGACGGGCGGGCGGTGGGCTGCATCGTCTCCGCCAACGGGGCGCAAGCCGGCGGCTCGACCCTGGCGGCCCTGCGCGCCATCGTTCACGCTCTGCGGGGCTGGCCGACGCCGTTCGGGGCGATGCTGAGCGCCAATGGCCTCTTCGATGGCGATGGCGGCTTCGCCGATCCCCGCGACGCCTGGCAGGTCGAGACGATCGCCAGCCAGGTGGTCGCCTTCGCGACGGCCTGGGGAAAAACTTGGCAAACCTAACGCGCCAGGATGAGCGGAGTGAAGATGGTCTCAGCCTGACCCTATAGCCGCCTCGCGGCGGGCGAGGCTCTCCGCCGGCCACAGCTTTTCCATGTCGTAGTAGATTTCGACGGCCGGCGTATCGACCGGCAAGCCGACCCACGGCTGTTTGGAGCGCGTGAAGATATGCACGTCCGGCTTCAGCGCCGACGGTTCATCGAGCGTGCCGATGCGCACGAACCGCAAAGCCGGCCGACGACCATAGTCGCTCCATAGCGCCGTAAGACATTGCGGACATCGATAGATGTCGTGAGGGCGGCCGCTTTCGGTCGGCATGGCCGTCGGCGTCGGCTCGCCCTTCAGCACTTCTATGCGGTCGGTCTCGATCAGCGCGTTGAGCACGAAGGCGCTGCCGGTCTGGCGCTGGCAGTCCAGGCAGTGGCAGCAATGGTTGAACATTGGCGCCGAGGTCAGGCGATAACGCACTGCTCCGCAGGCACAGCCGCCCTCGATCCCCATGCCTAACTCCGCCGGCCAGAACGCCTGGAAAGGCGCGTGAGCTCCGGGTTGCGCCGACCGCCCACCACCCGCAGATAAATGCTGTCTCCCGGATCGGACGGGGCGACGCCGGCTGCCGATGGGTCGGGCGTCTCGACCATCAACCGGTCGGCATAAGGCTCGACATGCAGATGCTCGCCTTCGCCGCCGTGCGCCCGTTCCGCAAGAATGCGGGAAAAGGCGTCGCTCGATTGGCGTAGCTTCGAGGCGGCGTCGGCGTTGGACATCCCGGGGACCACGACGTCATAGGCGCCCGGCGCATCGGGGCTCCCCATCGAATGGTGCGAGATGGCGCCGATCGGCACCGTGCCGGCGCCTTCGCGGCGCAGCTCATTCTCCCGTTCCTGCGAGCGCCAGCCGCTGGTTTCGCGCCAGCGCCCGGCCCCGAAAGCCTTGTCCATGGCGGCGTGAAATTTCTGATTCTGCGCCCCGCCCTCGGCCGGCGCCGCGACCGCCAGGGCCGGCAAGACCGCTATCGCCGCCGCAAGCAGGATCGATCGCATCGCCCCTCGCCGAAGACCCGTTCGCCTGGAGCGTCCCCGCAATCGCCGCGACGGTCAAGGCCAGGGGCTCAGAGCGGCACCTTCACCTGCACGCCGGCGACGCTCTCGCTGCGCCCGAGCTGGGTGTCGGCGGCGCCGTCAAGCTCATGCGGCTGCAGCGTCGGACCGACCGCCCCGGGGTGATAGCCGAACGAAGCCGTCGCGCCGCGCCTGCCGATCCGCGTCTGCAGATCGGGCTTGAGCCAGGCCTGCGCGCCGGCCGGGCGTGGGCGCGCCGCCATCGCCGAGCCGCCGCCAACATCGTCGGCGCGCATCTCCACCGAGAGGTGACGTCGATGGGCATAGCGGATGTGACGGTGGAGGGGATGGTGGCGCCTGACCAGCGTATTGGCGCCGGCGCCGACGGCGGCCGCGGCCATTGCCGCCGCCAGGACTACAATCCCAAGCCTGTTCATCCCAGCCTCCAGCAACGTGAACCCGGTGGCGAGGCCATTGTTCCGCCGCATTGCCGGACGCGCAAGCGCCTTTCACCAGGCCAGCGGCTCGACCTTGCGGATGACAAAGGCGAAGCAGAGGATGCCGACCAGGGCCACGGCCCCCGAGACCACGAAGGTCCAGGCGAAGCCGCCGGTGGCGTCGATGATCGCCCCGGTGATCACCGGTCCGACGATGCCGGCGATATTGCCGATTCCGTTCTGCATCCCGATCCATTTGCCGGCCGCCCTAGGTCCGGCGAGCGTCTGGCCGATTGCGAACAGCGGCGGCGTCCCGAGCCCGAAGCCGACCGCCGCCGCCATCAGCGCGAAGATCGCCACCTCGGCGTTGCTGCTGGCGGCGGCGAGCAGGCTGACACCGACGATCGCCTGGCTGGCGACCATGAAGGTCTTGCGGGCCAGGTTGGCGCTCGCCCCGCGCCGCATCCACTGGTCGGCCAGCCAGCCGCCAGCAAGGTTGCCGGCGGCGTTGATGAGATAGATCGCCCCGCCGACGCTGGCCATCTCGCTCATCGAAAGGCCGCGCTCCTTGACCAGATACAGCGGCAGCCAGGAGATGACGAAATAGAAGGCGTAGTTGCAGCAGAAATGGCCGATCGACGCCCCCCAGGCGTCGCGCCTCGAAAGAATCTTGAGATAACTGGGGGCATGATCGCCCGCCGTGGCCTTTTCGGCCCGGTCGGCGCGGTCGAGGCCGCGGGTGGCCATCAGCCACGGGACCAGCCACAACAGCGACAAGGCCCCGAACAGCAGAAACGACGAGCGCCAGCCCGCCGCGGCCATCAGCTTGCCGCCAGCGAAAGTGCCGACCGCCGGTCCCAGGGCCAGGCCGGCGCCGATCATGCCGTTGGCCAATCCCAGCCGGGCCGGCGGCAGATGCTGAGCCAAGAGCCGCGAGTTGCATGGCCAGAAGGCGCTTTCGCCAAGCCCCAGGACCAGGCGCAGGGCGATCAGCATGGCGAAGGAGGTGGCCAGGCCCGTGCCCAGGGTCGCCAGCGACCACAGCATCAGGCCGAGCGCCAAGGTGCGATAGGCGTTGATCCGGTGCGACAGCCAACCGCTCAGAAGTTGGGCCGGCGTGTAGCTCCAGTAGAAGGCCGAAATCAGGATGCCGATCTGGGTCCCGTCGAGGTGAAGTTCGGCCTTCATCAACGGCGCGGCGGTGGCGATGTTGCCGCGGTCGATATATTGGATGAACAGCGCCACCATCAGCAGCACGATGATGTTGAAGCCGAAACGTGGCGCAGAGCGTGCGCCGGCGATCGCCTCGGCGGCCATGGCGGCTTCCCCCCGGTTTCCGGCGGTCAGGTGGGCACAGGCGCGGCGTCCTGGCAAGGCTGGGGCGGTCGGGCTGGCCCGCTCGTTCATCAAGCCGATGTTATGCCGTCGCCCTCAATGCGGCGCCTCGGCCGGTCTGTCTGGATCGTTCGCGGCGTTT
>DATBOH010000271.1:0-8517 GCA_036553915.1 Caulobacteraceae bacterium
AGCCAGGAGCTGGCCGTTGCGATCGACCAGATCGGCGCGCGCCTCCGGGGCCATGCCGCTGGCGCGCGACCCGGCGTCGAGGCCGGAAAACAGCGCCGCCTTGGTCGCCGCCAGCCCAAGGCTCACGAAGGCGGCCGCGAACAGCATGATGACGAAGAAGATCCTGAGTCGGCTGTCGTCCTCGGCTTTCTGGGAAGCCCGGGAACGCTCGAAGGCCCGATCGATCCACCACAGCCACAAGGCCGGGCGAAAGCCCTCGCCGCGCCAGAACCCGCCGGAGTCTTCGGGAACCGCGGTCATTGGTTGACACCCGCGTCGGCGTTCTGGGCCGTGGCCCCATCGTCGGTCGTCGGCGGCGCCGAGGGTGTCTGCACGGCCGCGGCGCTGGCCGCGGCGAGCGTGGCCGGGGGCGGGAGCGCCACCGCCGCGGTCACCGTAGCGGCGGCGGGCTTGACCGGGGGGATCGCCCCCTTGAGGGCCACCTGAGGCAAGGCGTCGACGCTGGTTTCCTGCTTGGGATCGACCGCCTGCATGCCGAGGTATTGGCTCGACAGCCGCTCGATCCGGTTGGGATCGTCGAGATGGGCGATCTCGGCCCGGAGCAGATGGATGCGCCGCTCCTGCTGGGCGATCTGGCTTTCGACGCTAGCGGTGTCCGCGCCGACCCCTTCGGCGAAGGTCTTGAAGGCGTAGCTAGCCAGGGCCAGCGCCAACAAGACCGCCAGGGCCGCAAGGTCGACGATCCGGAAGCCCCTAAACCGGCGGTTGAAGAGGCCCGAGAAGATCATGCCGGGCTCCAGACCGGGGCCGCGAGACGCTCGGCGACCCGTAGCTTGGCCGACCGGGCGCGCGGATTGGCGGCCAGTTCGACTGGGCCGGGGCTATGCGCGCCCTTGCCGATCAGGCGAAAGCTCGGTCGCTGGATCGGCGACGGCGGCCCATGCCGCGAGCCGCGGCCGCCAGCGTCGGCGCGTTCGGCCAGGAACGCCTTGACGATCCGATCCTCAAGAGAATGGAACGTCACGACCGCCAAACGCCCTCCGGACTTCAATACGCGCTCGGCGGCCGCGAGGCCCGAACGAAGCTCACCAAGCTCGTCATTGACCGCGATTCTGAGGGCCTGGAAAACCCGGGTGGCCGGATGAATCCGCGCTCCGCGGCGTCCGCCCACAGCTTCTTCAACCGTGGCCGCAAGATCGAGGGTGCGCGCAAACGGCTGGACCTCGCGCCGGCGCACGATCCTGGCGGCGATCCGGCGCGCCTCCCGCTCTTCGCCGAATTCGCGGAACAACCTCGCCAATTCGGTCGGCGCGGCGGCGTTGACGATGTCGGCGGCGGTTCGGCCTTCGCGCCCCATGCGCATATCGAGCGGACCGTCGCGCATCAGCGAAAAGCCGCGCTCGGCCTTGTCGAGCTGCATCGAGGAGACGCCCAGATCCAGGGCGACGCCATCACAGGCTTCGACGACATCGGCCATGGTTGAAAACGGCGCGGCCACGAGCCGAAACCGATCGCCAGCTCCGAGGTCGGCGGCGAATTCGGCCGCGCCAGGGTCGCGATCGAAGGCAATGACGTTCGCGCCCTCGGCCAGCAAGGCGCGGGTATAGCCGCCGGCCCCAAACGTTCCATCGATGAACGTCAATCCAGGTCCTGGGCGCAGGGCCGTCGTCACCTCGGCGAGCAGGACTGGGGCATGGCCGCTCACCCGGGCGCCGCCGAACGGGCCCGCTGTTGAGTGCGCAGAGCCGGAAGTTCGGCACGGGCGATGCGCAGTTGTTCGGCGCGGTGGGTCGCGAAGGCGGCGCGCGGCCAGATCTGGAACCGCTCGCCCAGCCCGACCAGGGTCACCCAGTCGTTGAGGCCGAAGGCTTCGCAAAGGCTCTCAGGCAGGGTGACGCGGCCAGCGGTGTCGAAAGCCAGGCGATGCAGGCCGCCGAGCACGCTCGTCTCCAGGGCGGTGCGCAACGGATCGCCGAAAGCCAACTCGTCAATCACCCCTCGATAGGTGTCGAACAAGGCTTGGCCGCCGCCTTCGAGACAATCGTGTTCGATGGAGGGAAAACAGATGACGCCGTCAAATGGGCCTGCGGCCGCGGCGCGGAACTCCTGCGGCACCAGGACCCGGCGCTTGGCGTCGATTTGCTTTTCGAAACTGGAGTGGAACACCCCGCCCGCCCTGCACAGCCCTGCCCACGCGACGCAATTGGGTTAACATGGGATTGATTGGGACACAATGACACCAAATGCCATTTTCGTAAGATTTTGCTAACCGTGTTGGGATGGTCACGCGGCCAACCCGAGCGCGTGTCGTCCGCGCCGCCCCGTGGCTTCGAAAGTGAAGGATCAGACGGCCTGTAAGCCGGGTTCTGTGCCGCCCCGGAGTTGCCTCCAAGGCGCGGCGGCCATTCCTCTGGACCGTCCGTCGCCGAACGGTTCTCGCGACCTACCCGGACGCCTGAGCCAGCGACGGCCTGCCGGCGGACCGGCGCGACATCCCTATTCGGTCTTGCTCCAGGCGGGGCTTGCCATGCCGACCCCGTCGCCGGAGCCGCGGTGGGCTCTTACCCCACCCTTTCACCCTTGCCGTCCAGGCGAGCCTGGGCGGTGGTTTGCTTTCTGTGGCGCTGTCCCTGGGGTCACCCCCGGCGGGCGTTACCCGCCGCCTTGTCGCCGTGGAGCCCGGACTTTCCTCCCTCCGCGCCCGAAGGCTTGGAGAGCGACCGCCCGGCCGTCTGATCGCCTCAAAGGGTGGCGTCGACGCTCGGCCGCGTCAAGGCATAGAGATGCTGAGTCCAATAGCGACCCTTCCAGGGGCCCTGGCCGGTCAGCGGCCCTAGGCGCGTAAATCCAAGGCGTTCGAGCACGGCGCAGGAGGCCGCGTTGCCTTCCGCCACCTTGGCTTCGATGCGTTCCAGCGCGAGTTCGCGCCAGCCGAACGCCAGCAGGGTCGGCAGGACCGCCGCCATGATCCTTTCGCCGCGACGCCCCGGAACGAGATCGTAGGCGATCTCGCCGACCGCCCCATCGATCCGCTCGAAGCCGCAGGTGCCGACGTAGTCGCCCCGATCGCGGATCGAAAGGCGCAGGCCGACGCCATCGGCGCGCTGCGCCTGCGCCCAGGCAATGATGGCCTGCGCCTCTGCCACGCTCGTCATCGGCTCGATATCCATGAAGGCGACGACCGAGGGATCGGCGAATTGGCATAGCACCTCGGCGGCATCGGCCATCTCCAGCGGTGCTAGCGTGAATCGGCCGGCGTTGAGCCGCACCCGGCCACAGGTGATCGACCGCCGGTTCACGCCGCCCGTAGCAAGGCCATCAGCCGGCTGCGCGTCTCGCCATCGGCGTGGCCGTCGATGCGCTGTTGCCGCCAGTGGCGCTGGAAAGCGGTGATCGCGAACGTCAGGTCGCTGTCGTAGAGGCCATGAGCGCCGAGCTCATAGCCCAGGCGGATCAGTCCGGCGCGGAGGGCCAAGACTCCCAAACCTTCATCGCCGGGCGCCAGGGTCGGCCCCGGCGCCGGCGCCGGTTCGATCCACAGGCCGTGCCCGGCTTCCGCTAGCCGCCGCCAGGGGAATAGTTCGCCCGGATCCTGCTTGCGCCGCGGGGCGACATCGGAATGGCCGAGGATGAAGCGATCCTCGATGGTCCAGCGGTCGCGCATCTGGTCGATCAGGGCGATCAGCGCCGCGATCTGCACGTCGGGGAAGGCGCGGTAGCCGAACTCATGGCCCGGATTGACGATCTCGACGCCGATCGATCGATCGTTGATGTCGCGCTCGCCGGCCCAATAGGAGATCCCGGCGTGCCAGGCCCGGCGAGCTTCGTCGACCAGGGCGAACACCCGGCCGTCTTCCTCGACAAGATAGTGGGCGCTGACCTTGGCGACTGGGTCGCGCAGGCGCTCCAGGGCCGCCTCGCCCGTCGGCATGCCGGTGTAGTGCAGGATCAGCATGTCCGGCGGGGCGCGCCGGATGTCGAAGTTGGGCGACGGCGCGGCGATGAAGGCCAATTCGGCCACAAGACTATTTCGGGGCGGGGGATGGTCGAAGGGCGGAGTCGATGACCATGCCGGCGGTCGGGGCGCCGGCGCGCAGGCGCGCAATGTATTCGAGTTCATGCGCCGCATGGCCATGGTCGGGATCGACCTTGAGCGAGTCCTGATATGCCTTGGCCGCCTCGTCGTAGCGCTTGAGTTCGGTCAGGGCGAAGCCCTCGCCGCGCAACATCATTCCGCGTTCGCCGGCGCTCAGCAACGCAATCTTCGCCAGGCCGGCTTGATACTCCGCCAACGCTTCGGGGTTGCGGCGGAGCATGTTCAGCGCGGCGCCCTTTTCGGCCACGAGCATCGGGAATTGCGGATCGAAGGTAAGCCCGCGCTCGAGAATCGGGAGGGCCTCCTCCGGCTTCTGAACTTCGTCCAAATAGGACCCGATAAGGAAAGCCGCGAATGGATAGGGATTGTCGACGCAGACCGCCTTTTTCAGGCCTGGCGTCTTCTTCATCGCCATAGCGACCGCCATCGTCGCCATGAGGCAATCCTCAACGGACCGGGTCCGCACATAGGCGACGCCGCCATGAATTTCGGTGGCGGCGAACCGCGTCGGCGCATGCGCCAGAACCGCATTCAGATCGGCGAGACGGGCGCCGATCGCATTGAAGCCCTGCGACTGGGTGGCTGCGAAGATCTGGGAAACGACTCCACTGTCGGTGGCCAGGGTGGCGGCGTCCGGAACTTGTGCAGCGGGCCCGGCCGCTTGGGCTGAGCCGGCTGTCGCGGCCCCCAGCGTCAGAGCTAGTCCAAGGGCCACGAGGCGGGAGGCCATCGGTTCAAGCGGCCTTTTCGAACGACAATGACTCGTAGCGGGCCAGGTGATGATCGGTGGAGCCGAACTCGGCCTCGATCATCGTGGCGCGCTTGAAATAGTGGCCGATGGCCATCTCTTCGGTCATGCCCATGCCGCCATGCAGTTGAATGGCGTTCTGACCGACGAAGCGACAGGCGCGACCGATCTGGACCTTGGCGGCCGAGATGCTGCGCGACCGCTCGCTCGGCTCGGCCGCCAGCTTGATGTTGGCCATGTAGGTCATCGAGACGGCCTGTTCGAGGGCCATGAACATGTCGACCATGCGATGCTGCAGCACCTGGAAGGAGGCGATCGAGGCCCCGAACTGCTTGCGCTGGCGGGTGTAGTCGAGGGTGCCCTCGTGCAGACGCCGCAGCACGCCGCAGGCTTCGGCGCACAGCGCCGCGATGGCCTCGTCGGTCACCGCCTCAACGACCGGCAGGGCGGCGCCCTCGGGCGCGATCAGCGCCTCGGCCCCCAGGGCGACATGCTCGAAGCTGATCTCGGAGGCGCGGCCGCCATCAACGGTCGGATAGTCGCGGGCGACGACACCCTTGGCGCCCTTGTCGACCACGAACACCGAGACTCCGTCGCGGTCCCGACGGCCGCCGCCCGTGCGGGCGGTGACGACCAGATGGGTGGCGAAGGGCGCGCCGGCGACCACCGACTTGGCGCCGTTGAGCACGAAGCCCGATCCCTGCTTGGTCGCCGTGGTGGCGATATCGTGCAGGCAATAGCGAGCCTGCGGCTCGGCCCAGGCATAGGCGAAGCGCGCCGAACCATCGATGATCTTGCCGACCAGCTCATGGGCGGTCGGGCTCTGCGATCGGCGCAGGTAGCCGCCGGCGATGACCACGGTCGCCAGATAGGGCTCGACCACCAGCGCCTTGCCGAGTTCCTCGGCGACCACCATCACCTCGGTCGATCCGCCGCCGAGGCCGCCGAGCTCCTCAGCGAATGAGGCCCCCAGGATGCCGAGATCCTCGGCCAGGGCTTTCCACGCCGATGGCCGCCAGCCTTCGGGCGCAGCGATGGCGGCGCGGCGCTTGTCGAAATCGTAGTTGTCGGCCAGCCAGGCGGCCAGACTGTCGCGCAGCAGGGTCTGCTCTTCGGAGAAGCTGAAGTCCATCGTCCGTCCTTCGTCTTGCGCGCGGGCCTACAGGCCCAGGACCATCTTGGCGATGATGTTGCGCTGGATTTCGTTGGAGCCGCCGTAGATCGAGGTCTTGCGAGTGTTGAAATAGACCCCCGCGACGCCGTGCGCGGCGTCCGGTCCCACCGGGCCGAAATTGTGCGGCAGGCCGCGCAGATACGGCGCGCCATAGTGGCCGGCCGCTTCGAGCGCCAGTTCGGTCAGGCGCTGCTGGATCTCGGTGCCCTTGATCTTGAGGATCGACGATTCGGGTCCAGGCCCCTTGCCGGAGCTTTCGCCGGCCAGGGTTCGCAGCTCGGTGTATTCCAGCGCCGTCAGGTCGATCTCCAGGTCGGCGACCTTGCGGCGGAAGAAGGGATCTCCAAGCAGCGGACCGGAATCGTCGGCGCGCTCGGTCAGCGAGACCTGGCGCAGCCGCTCGAGCCCGCGCTTGGAGCGCGCCACCCCGGCGATCCCCGAGCGCTCGTGGGCCAGCAACGCCTTGGCGCAGGTCCAGCCCTGGTTCTCGTGGAAGACGCGGTTTTCGACCGGCACCTTGACGTTGTCGAGGAAGACGTCGTTGACTTCGTGCCCGCCTTCCAGGGTGATGATCGGCCGCACCGTCACCCCCGGCGATTGCATGTCGATCAACAGAAAGCTGATGCCGGCCTGCGGCTTCACGTTCGGATCGGTGCGCACCAGGAAGAAGCCCCAGTCGGCGAACTGCGCCAACGTGGTCCAGGTCTTTTGGCCATTGACGAGATAGTATTCCTTGCCGTCGTCGGCGGTGATCCGTTCGGCCCGCGTCTTCAGCGACGCCAGGTCAGAACCAGCCCCAGGCTCGGAATAGCCCTGGCACCACCAGGCCTTGCCGTCACGGATATCGGGCAGGAAGCGCTGCTTCTGCTCCTCGGTCCCGAAGGTCCACAGCACCGGGGCCAGCATGGAGACGCCGAACGGCAGGATGGCCAGGGTGTCGGCGCGCGCCTGCTCCTCGGACCAGATGTACTTCTGGGTCGCGGTCCAGCCTGTTCCGCCCCATTCCACCGGCCACGAGGGTGTCGACCAGCCCTTGGCGGCCAGGATGCGATGCCAGGAGAAGTAGTCATCCTTGGTGAGCGCATCCTCGCTCTTCTGCCGCTCGCGCAAGGCCGCCGGGTAGTTTTCGGCGATGAAGGCGCGGGCCTGCTCTCGGAAGGCGACATCTTCGGGGGCGAAATCCAGGTCCATCTCAGCCACGCCTTGTTCTCAGGTCGGAAGGGTGGCGGAACAATAGGTGGGCTGGCGCCGTCTTGCCAAGTAAGGGTTGCAACCTGAACGCAGAGCGACGAGGCGGGATGTTTCGCATCCTCAGCTACAATGTGCACCGTTGCGTCGGCCTCGACCGTCGCCTCGACGTCGGCCGGATCGCCGACGTCATCGCCGCCGAGGCTCCGGACATCGTCGCCTTGCAGGAGGTCGATGTTGGCCGCGCCCGGACCGCTGGGGTCGACCAGGCCCACTCCCTCGCCCGCCGACTCGGCATGGCCTCGCGCTTCAACGCCGCCTTGAAGGTCGAGGAGGAGCAGTACGGCGACGCCATCCTCACCGCCAGGCCCGAACGCCTGGTCAAGGCTGGCCCTTTGCCCGGCTATCCGCGCATGCCGAGGCTGGAGCCGCGCGGGGCCCTATGGGTGGCGATCGAGCTTGGCGACGGGCGTCGGGTGCAGGTGATCAACACCCATCTCGGCCTGGTGCCGCGGGAGCAGCAGATCCAGGCCGCATGCCTGGCCGGCGAGACCTGGATCGGCGCGGTTGAAGCCGGCGCGGCGCTGATTGTGCTTGGCGATTTCAACGCCACCCAGCGCACCTTGGCCCACCGCATCCTGACCCGGCGACTCGCCAACGCCCACGGCTTGCGGCCGGCCGGTCAGCCGCGCGCCGCGACCTTCCCGGCCAGCCTGCCGATGCTGCGCATCGACCACGCCTTCGTCAGCGAAGCGGTGAGTGTGCGCTCGGTGCGGGTCGGGGCCGCCCCGCAGGCGCGCTACGCTTCCGACCATCTGCCGCTGGTGATCGATTTCGAGATCGCCAACTAAGCCGGGAACCTGCGGCGGAAGAAGATTGCTCCCCTCCCGCCGGCTCAGACAGGTCAGTGGCCGCCGGAGACGCCGCCGCTCGCCTTGGCCCAGACGCTGCAGGCGCCGTCGCGCTGGGCGATCAGGTCGTTGCGCGAGCCAACGCTGGCGCGGCTGGCCATCTTCAGGGCCTGGCCGCGCGCCTCGGCCGCCCGGTCGGCGATTTCGGGCGCCCGGTAGGCGCCCTCGGAGCGCATCAGGGAATCGATGCCGCTGGCGTCGGCCGAGCCCAAGGTCTTGGCATCGAAGAGACCCTGACAATGGGCGGCGGCGAGATACTGGGAATCGGTCAGTTGCGACCCCGAAGCGAAAGCGGTGCTAGCGAGGGTGGCGGCGCCGAAGATGGCGACGGCGGCGGCGAGTTGGATCGACATTTCCCGTTCCTCCTTGGGGGTTGGACAAACGGGACTGTGCGACTCCA
>DATBOH010000037.1:0-2737 GCA_036553915.1 Caulobacteraceae bacterium
CGCTTTCGCGGTTCTGGGCAGCTTCGCCCTGGTCTCGCTCGTGCTCTGGATCGGCTTCGCCCAGACCCTGAGGGCCGACCGCACGGCCCTGGCGGCGCCCCAGACCGCCCCGGCTTGATGATCTGAAGCCTCGTGTGTCGATCGGGCGGCCGCAGTCCGGACATTTCGTCATCGGGCCGTCGATGGAACCGATGCTCAGCCCATAACTTAGTCTGGTGAGGTGGGCTCATGAAGCATCGGGTTGCTCTTCGCGCCGTAGCGCTCGCGGTCGTCGCTAGCCTGGCGCTATGCAGTGGGGCCGTTGCGGCCTGCCCAGGAGGTCCGGCGGCCTATGGGGCGGTCGTACACGGACCGGTTCTCGCAATCCCGGACGCTGGCAGCCTCTGTCTTGCGCAAGGCAGTTCTCAGTCCGACTGGATCGAAGTGAAGCTCGTGGACGCGGGCGATAACTATCCCCTGCTGATGGCGGCAGCTTTCGGCAAAGACGCCAGTTGCACCGTCGGTGTCGATGGCCTTGCGGCCTGCGAGATCGAGGGACGCCCCCTTGCCGAGGCGCTGAGCGATCCGGCGGTGATCGCAACGTCAGGATCCTGGCGCTGCCAGGCCACCGCGAGCACTGGCGCTTGTCTCAGTCGCGACCAACCATCGTCGGCGCTGGCCGCCCTGTCCAAGACTGTCGGCGCGGCCCTTTCGCAGGCTACGCCGTGAAACTTGAAGCGATCGCCCGGGCCGGATGCTGCTGACCGCTGGAACCACCTGCTGGCGCGAAGACAAGGCGAGCCGCGCGGCCCTGTTGATCGACATGGAGGCCTATTTCGACGCAGCGATGGACGCCATGCGCGGCGCCAAGCACTGCGTCCATTTGCTCAACTGGGCGTTTGAAGCGAACACCCTGTTCCACCCGGGGCCGGCCGGAGCGGGCAAGGACTCCGACCGTATCGGCAACTTCTTGATTGCCCTGTCGAAGAACCCGGACATCGACGTCAGGGTGCTTTGCTGGAAGTCGGCGATGCCGGTTGCGGCGACCCAGCACTTTTTCCCGTTCATGGATCGCAAGGCCTTCGCCGGAACGAAGGTCAGGTTCGTGCTCGATGGGCGGCTGCCGATCGGCGCCTGTCACCATCAGAAGATGATCGTGGTCGACGACGCCATCGCCTTCTGCGGCGGCGGTGACATCGGGCCAGATCGCTGGGACACGCCCGAGCATCTCGACGACAATCCCCGGCGCGAGAAGACCCGGCGCGACAACAAGTGCTTCGATAGCCGACACGAAGTGATGGGGCTCGTCGACGGGGCGGCTGCTGCGTCGCTGGGAGAGCTGTTCAGGGAGCGCTGGCGGCGCGCGACCGGCGAGACGCTCACGGCCTGCCCACCGGTGAGGAAGCCGCGATGGCCGGGCGAGATCAAGCCGGCGTTCAGCGATATCGACGTCGGTCTTTCGCGCACCAACGCGGCTTGGCGCAGCTATCGCGAAATCCGGGAAAACGAGGCCCTGCATGTCACCTCGGTCAGGGCCGCGAAGCGCTGCATCTACATGGAAAACCAGTACTTCACCTCACCGCTGATCGCCGATGAACTGGCCAAACGGCTGCGCGAGGCGGACGGCCCCGAGGTGATCCTGATCTCCACCGAGCACTCACCGAGCTACTTCGACCAGCTGACCATGGATCGCACCCGGCTGAAGTTCATCCAGACGCTGGAGGCCGCGGATCGCCACGGCCGCTTCCACGCCTACAGCCCGGTGACGACGCTGGGCCGGACCATCATCGTCCACGCCAAGCTGACGATCATCGACGACACCTTGCTGCGCATCGGGTCGGCCAACATCAACAATCGCTCGTTCGGCTTCGACACCGAGTGCGACCTCAGCTTCGAGGCGAGCGGGCCCGGCTCGGCCGCCAACCGCGCCGAGGTAATCCGCCTGCGCAACAAGCTTCTGGCGCACTGGCTGGGATGTCCCGAACCGCCAATCGAGGACGCAATCCAGCAGGCGTCGGGCGCGGTCGGCGGGGCGCTCGAGGCGCTTCGCAACAACGGCTATTGCCGATTGCGCCCGATCAAACCGAAGCCGCTGAACCCTTTGGCCGCCTTCGTCGCCGCCTACCACCTTGGCGACCCGGTTGGGCCGGCGGATTCCTGGCGGCCCTGGAAACGCCGCGCGGCCGCCGCCGCTGAAGCTCGCCTCGCCGCCCAGCCGAAAACCTCAGCCCAACCCGCCAAACGCGTGCGTCGGTCCGCGCGACGAGCCGCGTCCCTGTGAGGAGCGACCCATGAGCGAGCTGCTGGACTGCCTGATCATCGGTGGCGGCCCCGCCGGCCTTACCGCGGCGATCTACGTGGCGCGTTTTCGCCTCAGCGTTCGGGTGATCGACGCCGGCCACAGCCGCGCCGCGCTGATTCCGTGCACGCGTAACCAGGCCGGCTTTCCCGACGGCGTTTCCGGCCGCGAATTGATCGGCCTGATGCAACGCCAAGCGCTCAAATTCGGCGCGCGGGTCGAGCCCGGCGAGGTCAGGGCGATGTCGAGCCGCAGCGACGCCCTTCTGGCCGAAACGTCAGCCGGCCCCGTGGCGGCGAGAACCGTCCTGCTGGCGACCGGGGTCACCAACCGCGGACCCGACATGCTCGCCGAAGTCCGCGCCGCCGCGCTGGCCGCCGGCCGGCTGCGCTACTGCCCGGTCTGCGATGGCTTCGAGGTCATCGACCAGGACGTCGCGGTGGTCGGGACATCGGAGCA
>DATBOH010000058.1:0-8805 GCA_036553915.1 Caulobacteraceae bacterium
TGAACCCGGAGCATCGCCGCGCCGCCGCGCGCCGCCGCCAGGGCCAGGGCCAGGGAGCCGCCCAGCCGGTCATCGGCTTCGGCGCCGAGCGGATCGAGCCGGCCGATCATGCCTTTGCGGCTGGCTCCGACGACGAGCGGAAATCCCAGCCGCGCCAGTTGCGGCAACCCGCGGATGAGGGCCAGATTGTGCTCGACCGTCTTGCCGAAACCGAGGCCCGGATCGAGCCAGATCCTGTCGCGCTGGACGCCGGCCGACAGGGCGGCGGCGGCGCGCTCGGCCAGGAAGGCGCCAACCTCGGCGACGACATCGGCGTAGCGGGGGTCGTCCTGCATGGTGGCTGGCTCGCCGCGCATGTGCATCAGCACCACCGGGCAGCCCAGCTCGGCCGCCGTCTCGGCGGCGCCGGCGCCCCGCAAGGCGGAGACGTCGTTCCACATCGCCGCGCCAGCCGCGATGGCGGCGCGGGCCAGGGACGGCTTGCGGGTGTCGATGGAGACCGGTGTCGCGCAGACCGCCCGGATGGATGCGATCGCCGGCAGGACGCGCGCGCTTTCGGTGGCTTCGTCGACCGCCGCGGCCCCAGGCCTGGTCGACTCGCCGCCGATGTCGATCCAGTCGGCTCCGGCGTCGGCCAGGCGCCGAGCCAGAACAGCCGCCGCTTGTGGACCTTCGGCCGCACCGGCGCCGGAAAAGCTGTCCGGCGTCAGATTGATGACGCCCATGACCAGCGGGCGGGCGATCCTCAACCGGTCGCGAGGCCTGGATCGGGCCTGGGAATGAGCGGCACCGATCCGCGCACGCGCTCCGGCTTCGCCGCCGCCGGCTCGTCGCGGTTCGGCTTCACGCCCTTGAGCACATTGACGATCTCGTCGCCGCCCAGGGTCTCGTATTCGAGCAGCGCCTTGGCCAGGGTGTGCAGATCTTCGATCCGCTCGGTGAGGATGCGCCGGGCCTCATCCTGAGCCTGCTGGACCAATCTGCGCACCTCGAGATCGATCTTGCGGGCGGTGTCCTCGGAAACCGCCTGGGTCCGGGCCACCGAATGGCCGAGGAACACCTCTTCCTGGTTGTCGCCATAGGCGACGGTGCCCAATTCGTCGGAGAACCCCCAGCGCGTGACCATGTTGCGGGCCAGCGACGTGGCGGCGGAGATGTCGCTCGACGCGCCCGAGGTGATCTTGTCTTTGCCGAAGATCAGCTCTTCGGCGATGCGCCCGCCCATCATGATCGCCAGGCGCGATGTCATCTGCTCGAAGCTCATCGAATACCGGTCGCCTTCGGGCAGCTGCATGACCATGCCGAGCGCCAGGCCGCGGGGAATGATCGTCGCCTTATGCACCGGATCGGCGGCCGGCACCGATAGCGCCACCAGGGCGTGGCCGCCCTCGTGATAGGCGGTGTTACGCTTTTCCGCGTCGCTCATGACCATGGACTTGCGCTCAGCGCCCATCATCACCTTGTCTTTGGCCTCTTCGAAATCGCGTTGCAGGACCATGCGGCGATTGCGCCGGGCGGCCATCAGGGCGGCTTCGTTGACCAGGTTGGCGAGATCGGCGCCCGAAAAGCCTGGGGTGCCGCGGGCGATGACCCGGACATCCACGTCGGAGGCCAGCGGAATGTTGCGCATATGCACCCGCAGGATCTGTTCGCGACCGCCGACGTCGGGATTGGGAACCACGACCTGGCGATCGAAGCGTCCCGGCCGCAGCAGGGCCGGATCGAGCACGTCGGGGCGATTGGTAGAGGCGATGACGATGATGCTCTCGTTGGGATCGAAGCCGTCCATCTCGACCAACAGTTGGTTGAGGGTCTGCTCGCGCTCGTCATTGCCGCCCCCGAGCCCGGCTCCGCGATGGCGGCCAACGGCGTCGATCTCATCGATGAAGATGATGCAAGGGGCGTTTTTCTTGGCCTGTTCGAACATGTCGCGCACCCGGCTGGCGCCGACGCCGACGAACATCTCCACGAAATCCGAGCCGGAGATATAGAAGAACGGCACGCCAGCTTCGCCGGCGACGGCTCTGCCCAGCAGGGTCTTGCCCGTGCCTGGCGGCCCGATCATCAGCGCGCCCTTGGGGATCTTGCCGCCCAGGCGCTGGAACTTGGCCGGGTCCTTGAGAAAGTCGACGATCTCGGTGAGGTCGTCCTTGGCTTCATCGACGCCGGCCACGTCCTCAAAGGTCACCCGGTTCTTGTTCTCGGTCAGCAGGCGGGCCTTGGACTTGCCAAATCCCATCGCGCCGCGCGCGCCGCCCTGCATCTGGCGCATGAAAAAGATCCACACCCCGACAATCAGCAGGATCGGCAACAGATTGAGCAGCAGCGCCGGCAACAACCCGGCCCCCGGCTGTTCGAACTCAAACCCGGCGTTATGGGCCTCCAGGCGATGCTCCAGATCGGAGGTGTCGGCCGGGCCGGTGGCCTGGTACTGCATCCCCTGGCGGTCCTTGGCCTCGATGGTCTGGCCGCGAATGGTCGCCGAGGTGATTTCGCCGTTGTCGACGCGCTGAAGCAGCTCGGAATAGCGGATCGGCCGTACGGCGCCGGGGTGGCCGCTGTTGGTCATCACCACATAGATGGCGACCAGCGCGACGATGATGGCGCCCCAGATGGCAAGGCTGCGCAGATTCATGGAAAGGCGGCGTCCAACAAAACGATGCCGCTAATTTAGGGCGCCTGGAGGGATTTCGCCACGCGTCGATTGTCGCCGCCGTGCTCGGCGATCTAGTGTCGGCGAAATTGGAGTGGGAGCGAGGCTGATGAAAGCCGAGGAATACGCCACCTATGATGGGCTGGGATTGGCCGACCTGGTGCGGCGCGGCGAAGCCAGCCCTGGCGAATTGGTCGAGGCGGCGATCATCCGGGCCGAGCGCCACAACGGAACGCTGAACGCGATCGTCCATGCCGCCTATGACGAGGCCCGCACGGCCGCCGCCGGTCCGCTCGCCGATGGACCGTTCCGCGGCGTGCCGTTTTTGATCAAGGATCTCGGCATGGCGGTGGCCGGCTGGCCACGCACCAGCGGCAGCCGGTTTGTCGGCGACTGGGTCGACGCGACGGATGGCAGTCTTACCGAGCGCTATAGGGCGACCGGGGTCGTGCTTCTTGGCAAGACCAACACGCCGGAATGGGGTATCACCGGAACCACTGAATCCGGCCGCCTGGGCCCATGCCGGAACCCCTGGAATCCCGACCACATCTCCGGCGGCTCCTCGGGCGGATCGGCCTCGGCGGTGGCCGCCGGCATTACGCCGCTGGCGCACGCCAGCGACGGCCTTGGCTCGATCCGCATTCCCGCGGCCTGCTGCGGCCTCGTCGGAATGAAAGTGACGCGCGATCGCGTGCCGATGCGTCCCGACACCAACGCCTATGGCAACAGCGTCAACCATGTGGTCAGCCGCACCGTACGCGACAGCGCCGCCATGCTCGATCAGACGGACGCCCCCTATCCGGGCTCACCGTTTTCGCCGCCAGCCAAGGCCCGGCCGTTCAGCGATGAGGTCGGCGCGTCGCCGGGCCGGCTGCGCATCGCCTTCTCGGCCGAAACACCCTCTGGCCAGGAGGTCGACCCGGAGGTGCACGCGGTGCTCACCGACACCGCCGACCTTTTGCGCCGCCTGGGCCATGCGGTCACCCCGCGCGGCCTCGGAATCGACTATCGACAGTTTTATCGCGAGACCGGTCGGGCCGGGGCCGCCAACTTCGCCGCCGACGTCCAGCGATGGATCGAGCGCCTGGGGCGCGAGCCGGAGGAGAATGACTTCGAGCCGCTTACCTGGGCCAGCCTGCGGGCCGGCCGCAAAGTCACCGGCGCCCAGGCCATGCAATCGATGATCGACCGGCGGTTGTGGGCGGGGGCGATCAACCGTTTCTTCGAGGATGTCGATGTCTATCTGACGCCGGTGATGGGCATGCCCGCGCCGCCGGTCGGCTGGATCGACCCGGTCGGTCTGGAGCCGCGCGAGGTCAACCGCCGCCAGGCCTTGGCGTTTCCGTTCACGCCGCCGTTCAACGTCAGCGGCCAGCCATCGCTATCCTTGCCGCTTGGCCAATCGAAGGGCGGCCTGCCGATCGGCATGATGTTCACGGCGCGCTTCGCCGACGAAGCGACGCTGTTCCGCCTGGCCGGGCAACTCGAAAAGGAAGCGCCGTGGAAAGACCGGCGCCCATCGATCTGGAACTGAGGCGTCAACCCGGATTGCGGGCGCTGACCATCCAGACGGCGGCTGGGAACCAGACCTTTCCGCTGGCGACATAGCCTTCAAGCCCGGCGCGAACCGCCGGCCGGACCTTTTCCGCCAGGGCGGGATCGCGGCGCACCGCCGCGCCGAGCGGGCCGATGCGCAGGGCCAGGTCGGTCGCCCCCTCGAGCGGTTGTCCGCCGACCGGAATATCGGCCGGACGAACGGCGACGTCTGCCCATCCCGCCTCGGCGAGAAGTCCGCGCGTGCGCTCGCCATCGGCGAAGGCGAAGGGACCGGGTTCGTGCGGATCGGTCGGCGGAGAGGGCGGCAGGAATGGCGCGGCGGCCTCGGCCGGGGCGCGCATCATCGGATTTTCGGCTACCGAGCGCCAGCAGACAAAGGCCAGCCGTCCACCCGGTTTCACGGCGCGGCGAATATTGGCGAAGGCGGCGGCCGGGCGAGGGAAGAACATCACCCCAAAGCGGCTGAAGGCGGCATCGAACCCAGCCCCGAGCGCATCGGTCTCGGCGTCGGCCTGGCGGAAGCGCGGGCGGGCCGCTCCGGCGATCGGGGTCCGCGCCCTGGCCACGGCCAGCATCGGCGCCGACAGGTCGACAGCCTCGACGGCGCCCTCGGAACCCACGGCCTGGGCGAGCTGCCAACTCGTCTGGCCACAGCCACAGCCGATATCGAGCACCGTCTCGCCCGCTTTGAGAGCCAGCATCGCCATCGCCGGGGCGCCCAGGGGTTCGACCTGGGCGTCGAGGACCTGATTGAGGTCGACCCACACCGGCCCAGCCTGCTCGTTCCAATACTCGGCCTGGCTAACGTCCATCCGCGGCTCCTTTCGATCAGGTAGGCTTGGCGACCCCACCATTCGGCACAGCCGAGCGGCCGGGGCGTCCTGGCGGATACATAAGATTTGCCGCGCCGTCATGCTCTGACGGCCAAGGTTTGGCCGATCTTCGCCTCATGATCGATGAGGCCGCAAGCGGCGAGCCAGCGCCGCGGGCCCAGCGCCCGGATGTCGAGACGCGGCTCGTGAACCAGCGTCGGGCAGCTCACCCGGCCTTCATGATCGATGATCGCCGGCACGGCGCCGCGAACCGGCGGGGGCAACCGCCGGACCTCGGTCCGCAGGTGCGGCTCGAGCCGCGCGCCCAGCCCGCGCAACGGCGCCAACGCCAGACCCGCGGCCTTCGCCCGCACCGCGAAGCGGCCATCCCAGACCTGCTCAAGGCGGGGATCCAGCCCAAGCGGCCGGCAGGGGCGGCTGCGCCGGTCGTCAAGCTGGCGCGTGATCAACACCGCCTCGGCGGCGATCGTCAATCGGGCCCCAGCCAGGGTCGCGGTGCGGACTTCGCCGGCCTGCAGAGAGGCGACGAGCGGGTCCAGCGCCCGCCGGCGCGGCGGTCGGTCGTCGCCGGAGGCGCACAGCACCGCCGCCGCCAGCCCCGCCGCGAGGCCTCCAGGCTCGTCGGCCGCTGCCGTCTCGAGCGTGATATCGCCGGACGGGCCGAACCGGGGAGCCTTGGCGCGCCACGCAGGGGCCGCGGAGGGCCAGACGCACGCCGCTGAGCTCGCCGCCACGGATCGCCGGGCCAGAGCCCGTGGCTGAAGGAGATCGTCATTGGCCGGATCGTCGATCCAGGTCTCGCCACGCTCAACCAGCCAGGCGCGCAGATGCGCCCGCCGCAGCGCCAACAGCGGCCTCAGGATGAAAATGTCGCGGCCCTGCGGCCAAACCGGCGACGGAGACCAGGGTCTTGGATCGCCGACGCGAAGCCCGGAGCGGCGCATCGCCTCCGCCTCCAGGCGATCGTCGAGGGTGTGGCCGAACAGCGCCACCCGAGCGCCAGCCAGGCGCGCCGCCTCGGCAATCAGTAGGTGCCGGGCTTGGCGCGCGGCGGCGGCGACGCCGGAAGCGGGCTTGAGGGCGTCCCACGTCAGGATCTGGTGCGCGATCCCGAGCCTTTCGGCCCGCGCCGCGCATTGGCGCGCCCACGCCGCGCTCTCGGCCTGCAGGCGATGATCGACGGTCAGGGCGATGAGCGGTCTCGCCGCCCGCTCGGCCCAGATTCGAGCCATGAGCAGCAGGGCCAGGGAATCGCCGCCGCCCGAGAAGGCGACCGCCAGCGGACGGGGCGAGCCGGTCTCCAGGCGCGCCGCCAGCGCCGCCTGGGCCGATTCAAGCGCCTGGTTCACTCACAGCGGTCCGCCGCTCTCAAGGCTCGCATATCGCGGGTGACGGCCGGGGTCGGCTTGGGATAGCGGCGCGGCAATTCATCGAGCGTCTGACAGGCGTCGCTGGTCTTGCCGATGCCGGCCAGGGCGCGCGACAGGTCGAGCATCGCCTCCGGGGCCCAGCGCGTCTTCGGCCAACCACGGATGGCCCCGATATCCGCCGTCGCCGCCTCGGTCCAGGCTTGGCGCGCCAACAAAGTCTTGGCGAGGTAATAGCGGGCTTCTGGGGCAAGCGCGTTGTCGCTGTAACGATCGGAGAAGTCACGGAAGGCGGCCTCCGCCGCGGTGGCCTCCCCCGATTGCCACAAACGCCGGGCGGCGGCGAAATCCGTTGCCGGATCGTCGGGCGGGGTTGCGGCTTGAGGAGCCGGAGCGGCGGGCAGAGCCGCGGGCGGCGGCGGCGGCGCGCTCAGCACCGCCAGCTTCTGTTGCAGGGCGTCCACTTCTTCTTTCAGAGCGGCGATCCGGCCCCGCAAGTCACCATTGTCGGCCCGCGACTGATCGAGGTCATGCCGCACCACCTCCATCTGGCCGTTGAGGGTGGTGAGCGTGTGATCGAGATCGTTGACGCGGTCGGTCAAGGCGCTGATCTGGCTCTGGGTGTCGGCCGGCTGGACCACCACCGGCTGGCCGGTCTCGCGGCCCTGGAAGACGATGGCGCGCAGCTCGCGCACCACCTTCTCCATATTGTCGAGCCGCTTGGCCGAATGCGCGTCGAGGCTGTCGTCGAGCGTCGTCTGGGCCAGACCGGCGCCGGCCATGATCAGGCCGAAGCTCAGCGCCGCGGCCCAGGCGACAGGCTTTCGCATCAGGCCGCGCCGGAAGTGATGGCGGTGTGAGCGTTGCGATTGTGGCCCCGCGCCTCGTCGCCGGAGCCGAGGTCGATCGGGTGCTCCTTGCCGTAGGAGACGGTGTCGATCCTGGCCGCCGGCACGCCGTGCTGCTCAAGGTACTCGCGGACCGAATTGGCGCGCCGCGCGCCGAGCGCGAAATTGTATTCGCGCGTGCCCAGTTCATCGCAATTGCCTTCGATGCGGACGCGGACGCCGGGATAGCGGCCCAGCCAGGACGCCTGGGCGTCGAGGATCGGACGGGCGTCGTCGCGGATCTGGTATTTGTCGAAGTCGAAATAGACGCGGTCGCCGACATTGACGACAAAGTCGCGCTCCGAACCCGGGATGGCGGCGCCATTCTCGGCCCCCTGCTGCACCGGCGGCGGCGTCGGGGCGGCATAGCTGCTCGCCGGCGGCGGGGGTGGAGGCGCGTGGGTCGCCACCGGCCCCATCGGCTTGGGATGCGAGGAACAGGCGCCGAGCCAGGCGGCCGCGGCGGCGACGAGCACGAGGCTTGAAGTGCGATGCATCCCGGAAGTCATGAATCCAATCCCTTTCCTTGACCGATAGGCGGCAAAGCCGGACGACACGCCGCCCCCGGCCGTCACAACCGCCAAAAGTGTCGAATCACAAGAGTTTGGCGAGGCGATGGCGCCGCGCCGCAAACGGAGGCCCCCGGGCTTCAGGCCGGAAGCACGATCGGACCGGCCTCCAGCTCAGTATTTGACGCGTAATGTCGCGCCCCAGAACCGCGGCTGGCCTGGAAAGACATCGTAGTTGTTGAACTGTGGGGCCGTCGAAGGCTGGCCGCCGGTGATCGCCGGGCTGAGGGTCTGCAGCACGCCGTCGAACGAGGCCTGGTTGTAGTGGGTATTGAACAGATTGGTGGCCCAGAACTCGAGCGACCAGCGGCCATTGGCCTGGCCTATGCCGACGCGTCCATCAATCAGGCCATAGCCCGGTTGCGTCTTCACAGGGTCGTGGTCGGAGCCGGTGTTGTAGGACGATTGATACTTGGCGTTCAGATTGGCGGTGAACACCAGACCGTTGAAGATGGCGTGGTGAAAATACACTCCCCCGACCATCGACCAGACCGGCGCGAACGAGGGGTGCGAACCCGGCAGGCGGAACAGCGGCGTTGATTGGAAGAACGGCGAGGCGGGATCGGTGCTTCCCAGCGCCGCTCGGTTCTCGGCGTCGTTGGGGTAGTAGGTATTGGCGTAGGTCACCCCGGCGTTGAGGGTCAGCGATGGCGAGACGCGGAAATAGTCTTCTGTCTCAATTCCCTCGGAGATCGCCCGCGGAATGGTGGATTCGATGAATTCCGTGCCGGTGAAGGCGTTCAACTGGAAGTTTTGATACGACTGATAAAAGGCCGCCACGGTCACCAGGAGCCGGCGGTCGAGCCATTCGGTCTTGGATCCGACCTCGAAGGCGTTGACGTATTCGGCCGGGAAGAAGGTGTTCGGCTCGGGCACAAGCGAGGCGTTGGGGTTGCCCCCGATCGCGGTCGTGACCTCGGCGAGATTGTACCCGCCGAC
>DATBOH010000103.1:0-2065 GCA_036553915.1 Caulobacteraceae bacterium
TCTCATGGCAGGCGCCGCACTGAGCCCTGACGATGACGATCTTGCCGCGCGCGGCGGCCTGACCCATCGGCGACCGCTGGCAGGCCGCCAGGACAATCAGCGCAACAACCGCGGCCGCCTTCATGTCGGAATCGCCCAGCAGGCCGGCACGCCAAGGATCGGGACGGTGTCGAACAGGATCGCCAGGGCGAATCCGAGGCCGGAAAACAGGCCGCAGCCAGCCAGGAAGCGCGTGCGCCCGGCGGCCGGTCCCGCCCCGGGCCTGCGCCACAGTCGAAAGGCAAGCGCCGCGCCCAAGAGACTGAGGATCAGGCAGGCGAGATTGAGGGCCAGCAATCCGGCGACTTCGCCGCTCCAGCCGGGTGGCGGGCTGATTTGCGCCGGGGCGGTGGCCGGAAAGCAGGCATAGCTCGAAATTCCGTAACCGATCACGAGCTGGCCGATCCAGGCCGCCGGTCCGGCGGCCAGGGCCAGGATCAGCAGGCAAATGCGGCGGCTGACCGCGGCCATCGGGGCGGCGGCGTTCATGTCAGCAGATAGGGGCTAAGATAAAAGGTCGAGAAGACGAACAGCCAGACGACATCGACAAAATGCCAATAGATCGCCGCGACGGCCACGCGGGCGTGATGGCGGGGCGAGAAATAGCCCATGGCCGACCATACGAAGACGACGCAAAGGATGCTGACGCCAGCGATCACATGGGCCATGTGGAAACCCGTCGTGGTGAAGAACAGCGAGCCATAGGCGCTGGAGGACAGGGTGAAGGTCTTGGCCTTCCACTCGAACGCCTGAACGATCAGAAACGCTGCGCCGAGCAGGATGCCGATGCCGATGCCGGCCAGGTGCTGGCGGCGCTCACCTTTCTTCACACCCTCCTCACCCCACCACACCGCTACGCTGCTGGTGAGCAAGATCACGGTATTCGGACCGGCGAGCATCAGGCTGGGGTGCCGAGCGGGCAGCCACGACGGGCCGCGCTGCACGGCGATGAAAAAGAAGCTGAAGAGCAGATAGGCGAACAGCGAGGCCTCGGTGGCGATCAGGCACAGGACGCCCCACCAGCCGACGCTGTTGCGTCCGAGTGAGCCGACCGGCAGCGGCGGCGCGGCGCCGAGGATCTCAGCCATCGATCGAACCGGCATGCGGGCGGGGCGAAGCGATGGGCCAGAACCAGGCGATCAAGGCCGCGGCGACGATCGCCAGCCCCAGCCCAACGCCCCACCAGACGTGCACAAGACCGCTGATGAACAGCACCGAAAGGCCGGTCGCGAGCCCCAGGGGCGCGAGCGAATCCTCTGGCATCCGCAAGATCAGATCCGGGATGGCGTCGAGGGGGGTGGTGGCGATGGTTTCGCGCCCGACATCCAGTAGCAGACCCTGGTCGAGGTGGGTGCGCGCCGTGGTCCGCCCCAGGTGGCCCTCCCACAGAGGGTGCCGGCTCTCAATCTTGGGAATGACGTCGAAATTATAGGGTGGCGGCGGCGAAGGGACCGACCACTCCAGGGTTGGGGCGTCCCACGGATTGCGCCCCGTCCGGCGGCCGCTTCTGAGCCCCAGGATGATATTGACCACCAGCATCGCCACTCCGGCGGCGAACAGAAAACTGCCGATGGAGATGATCAGATTGTCGGTGCTCCAGCCCATTCCGGGCGGATAGGTGTAGATGCGCCTGGGCATGCCCAGCAGCCCGACCAGATGCATCGGGAAGAAACCGACGTTGAAGCCGACGAACATGGTCCAGAAATTCCACTGACCGAGGCGCTCGTTCAGGAGCCGGCCGGTGAACTTCGGGAACCAGTAGTAGACCGCGCCTACGACCGGGAAGACGTTGATGCCGATCAGCACATAGTGGATGTGGGCGACCACGAAATAGGTGTCGGTGAGCTGCAGATCGACGGGGACCGATCCGGTCATGAACCCGCTCACCCCGCCGATGACGAACAGCACGATCATGCTCGAAAAGAACAGAAAGGCGGTGTTGATCGCCGGCCGGCCCGTCCAGATGGTCGCCAGCCAGGCGAACACCGCCACCGCGCTGGGCACGGTGATGATGAGCGAGGCGCCG
>DATBOH010000144.1:0-13257 GCA_036553915.1 Caulobacteraceae bacterium
ATGAACGCCGACTGGCCCTCGTTCTGCAGGTCGGAGGAGACATTGCGCAGCTTCGCCTCGCCGGCCAAATTCTGGACCAGGCGATTGGACCAGTTGGTGACGCTGGCGGTGTCGGCCCCCTGTAGAGCAAACTGATACTGAGTCTTTCCCGACGAGGAATCGATGGTCAGATCCTGCACCGGGCGGACGTAGAGCCGAGCCCCGGGCACTTGCGCCGCCTCGCTGCGCAGCCGCTCAAGGATGGCGTTCGGGGCGCTGGTCCGATGGCCGAAGGGGGCGAGATTGATCAGCATGCGGCCGTTGTTGAGAGTGGTGTTCACGCCATCGACGCCGATGAAGCTGGTCAGGCTGGCGACATCGCGGTCGCCCAGCAGGCGCTCGCCGACCCGCTGCTGCAGGCGCGCCATGCCGGCGTAGGAGATCGCCTGGGGACCTTCGACGACCGCTTCGATGACGCCGGTGTCCTGGGTCGGGAAGAGGCCCTTGGGAATGATCAGAAACAGCAACACGGTGAGAACGAGCGTTCCCACGGCGACCAGGATGGTCGCCGCCTGCCGGTCCAGAACCCAGACCAGGGCCCGATCGTAGCGGGCGATGACATCATCGATGACAGCCTTCGAACGCCGGGCGAAGCGGCTCTCTTCGACCTTGTCGTCGCGCTTCAGCCACAGCGCCGACAACGATGGCGTCAGGGTCAGGGAAACAAAGGCGGAGATGACGATCGTCACCGCCAGGGTGATGGCGAACTCGCGAAACAGACGCCCGACGACGTCGCCCATGAACAACAGCGGGATCAGCACCGCGATCAGCGAAACGGTCAGCGAAATGATCGTAAACCCGATCTGGGCCGCGCCTTTAAGGGCCGCCTGAAGGGCGGTCTCGCCGGCTTCGATGTATCGCGAAATATTCTCGATCATCACAATGGCGTCGTCGACGACGAAGCCGGTGGCGATGGTCATCGCCATCAGGGTGAGATTGTTAAGCGAGAAGCCCAACAGGTACATGGCCGCAAAGGCGCCCACCAGCGACAAGGGGACCGCGACGCTGGCGATGAAGGTCGCCGCCAGGCTCCGTAGGAACACAAAGATCACCGCCACCACCAGGGCGATGGACAGCATCAACTCGAACTCGACGTCGTTGACCGAGGCGCGAATGCCGGTGGTGCGATCGGTGACCACCTTGACCGAGACTCCAGGCGGCATCGCCGCGGTCAACTGTGGCAGCGACGCCTTGATCCGATCGACGGTGCTGATGACATTGGCGCCGGGCTGACGCTGGACGTTGAGCAACACCGACGGAGTGCGGTTCCACCAGGCCCCAAGTTCGGTGTTCTCGGAGCCGGCGATTACCGTGGCCACGTCCGCCAGCCGCACCGGGGCGCCGCCCTGATAGGCGACGATCTGGTGGGCGTAGTCGTCGGCGGTCAGCAGCTGGTCGTTGGCGTCGATCGTATAGGAGCGCGTCGGACCGTCGAATGCGCCCTTGGCGCCGTTGGCGTTGGCGGAGGCGATAGCGCTCGACACTTGGTTTAGCGACAGCCCATAGGATGCCAGGCGGTCATTGTCGGCCAGCACCCGCACGGCTGGCTTCTGGCCGCCGCTGATTGACACCAGGCCGACGCCCGAGAGCTGCGAGATCTTCTGGCCGAGCTGCTGATCGCCAAAGCTCTCGACCTCGGTGAGCGGCAAGCTGTCCGAGGTCAGGGCCAGGGTCAGGACCGGCGCGTCGGCCGGATTGACCTTGGCGTAGATCGGCGGGGCCGGCAGATCGGTCGGCAACAGGCTGGTCGCGGCGTTGATGGCCGCCTGCACCTCCTGTTCGGCCACATCGAGATTGAGGCTGAGATCGAACTGCAAGGTGATGACCGAGGAGCCACTCGAACTGGTCGAGCTCATTCGGTCCAACTGCGACATCTGGCCAAACTGAACTTCAAGCGGCGCCGTCACCGTCGTCGCCATCACCTCCGGGCTGGCGCCCGGATAGGACGTCGTCACCTGGATGGTCGGGTAGTCGACTTCCGGCAGGGCCGAGAGCGGCAGCAGCCGAAAGGCGACCAGGCCAGCGATCAGGATCGCCGCCATCAGCAGCGAGGTCGCCACCGGCCTTTCGATGAACGGCCGCGACGGGTTCATGCGGTCGATCGCTCAGCGGCGCCTGGGCGCATCTCTAACCCCCGCCGTCCTGGCCGCCGCCCTGACCCCCTCCTTGACCCCCGCCCTGACTGCCGCCCTGGCCACGATGGCGCCAGCCGCCGCCCGGACCGCCATGGCCGCCATGGTGGCGATGGCCGCCAGCGCCGCCGGGGACCGGGCTCTGGCCCGGCAGCACCACGCTCGCACCCTCTTTCAGCCGGTCGCCGCCATCGGTGATCACCGTCTCGCCAAGCGCGAGGCCGCGGGTGACCGAGACCGTCTCGGCCGTACCAGGGCCTACCGTAACCGGGCGGGCGGTCACCGTCTGATCGCTCTGCAGAAGCCAGACAAAATCGCCCTGCGGCCCGTGGCGCACGGCTGTTGTCGGCACGGTCACCTGATTGCGCAGCACATCGACGAGCAAGGCGACGCTGACAAACTGGTTCGGGAAGAGTTTGCCGCCCGGATTGGCGAACGCTGCCTTGGCCTTGACCGTGCCTGTGGTCGTGTCGATGAGATTGTCCAGGGTCTCCAGATGACCGGTGGCCAGCGCCACGCCGCCGGCACGGTCATAGGCGGTGGCTTGAAGTCCAGCGCCGCCGTGTTGCTCGATCGGCGCGATGGCGCTCTGCGGCACCGAGAAAACGACCGTGATCGGGTCGATCTGGGTGACGACCGCGAAGGGCGTCGCCTCGTTGGCGGTTACCTGGTTGCCGGCATCGATCTGGCGCAGTCCGATACGTCCAGAAATCGGCGCGGCGATGTGTGAATAGGTCAGATTGAGGCGAGCCTGCTCGACCGCGCCCTTGTCGGAGGCGACCAGCGACTGATCCTGCTTCACCGTCGCCACCTGGTCCTCATAGGTCTGGACGGCGATTGAATCCTGGGCGTGCAGCTTGGCGTATCGGGCTAGGTCGCGCTGCGCTCCAGCCAGGGTGGCCTGGTCATGCGCCAAGGTTCCAAGGCCCTGATCGAGCGTGGCTTGAAACGGCCGCGGGTCAATCTGAGCCAGCAACTGGCCTTTGCGGACCATCTGACCTTCACGGAAGCCAATGCGCAGAAGTTGCCCCGATACGCGGGCGTTGACGCTGACGGTGGCTACTGGCGTCACCGTTCCCAGCGCGTTGACAATGATCGGAATATCGCCGGCCGCAGCCTTGGCTATGCCCACGGTGATAGCCGGCCGGCCATAGGCGCCGCCCGCGCGGCCGCCGTGACTCCCCTGGCCCGAACAGAAGCTCAGCAGCAGGGCGATGAGAACGGCGATGGCGATTACCGCCACGATCGCCAGCCCGATCCGCGGGCGGGCACGCCGGCGTCGGCCGCGTGCGGTGTTGGCGGTCGAACGCGGCGGTGTCGGGCTGTAATCGCTCATGTCTGGCTCGATTCCGGTCCGTCCGGCCGGGCTCTTGTCACGACCAGGCGGCAATTGGATTGCGGCTCTGACATTTTTCACATTTTCCCCAGCCGCAAGGAAACCTCACCATGAACGCATAAGTCTGCTAGAGGCGCCGCCATGAAAAGACGCGGCATCGTTCTGGCGGGCGGTTCGGGGACCCGGCTCTATCCGCTGACCGTCGGGCTGAGCAAACAGCTCATGCCGGTCTTCGACAAACCGATGATCTATTATCCGCTGTCGGTGCTGATGCTGGCCGGCGTCCGCGAGGTGATGATCATCACCACGCCACACGAGCAGGCGGCCTTTCAACGCCTTCTCGGCGATGGATCGCGCTGGGGATTGGCGCTGACCTACGCCGTCCAGCCGAGTCCCCAGGGCCTGGCTCAGGCCTTCCATATTGGCGCGGATTTCGTCGCCGGCCGGCCCTCGGCGCTGATCCTCGGCGACAATCTGTTCTATGGCGCCACCCTGCCGGAAATCCTTCACCGCGCGGACGGTCGGCAGGGCGGGGCGACGGTGTTCGCCTACCGGGTCAAGGATCCGTCGCAGTACGGGGTCGTCGCTTTCGATGGCGACGGCCGGGCGATCGCCATCGACGAGAAACCGGCCCAGCCGCGCTCCAACTATGCAGTAACCGGCCTCTACTTCTACGACGACCAGGTGGCCGAGCTGGCCGCTGGATTGCAGCCTTCACCGCGCGGGGAGTTGGAGATCACCGACCTCAATCGCCTCTATCTTGATCGGGGCGCCCTGCATGTCGAGACCCTGGGCCGCGGCCATGCCTGGCTCGACACTGGCACCCATGCGGCCCTGCTCGACGCCGCCCAATTCGTTCGCATCATCGAAGAGCGCGAGGGTCTGAAAATCTGCTGCCCCGAGGAAATCGCGTGGCGCAAAGGCTGGATCGGCGGCGACGAACTCGAGGCCCTGGCGGCGCCGCTGCGCTCCAGCGGCTACGGCGAATATCTTCTCAGCCTGCTCAAGGAACAGGCGTGAAGTTCGTCGAAACGCCATTGGCTGGAGTCATGGTCATCGAGCCAAAGGTGTTTGGCGATCAGCGCGGCTTCTTCACCGAAACCTGGCGGCGCGATCTGTTCGCGGCCGCTGGCGTCGATGTCGCCTTCGACCAGGACAACCACAGCCGCTCGTCGCGGGGTGTGCTACGCGGCCTCCACTATCAGCTTCCCCATGCGCAGGGAAAATTGGCGCGCGTGGTGGCCGGGGCGGTGTTCGACGTGGTCGTCGACCTCCGCCGCGCGTCGCCCAGCTTCGGTCGCTGGTTCGGCGTCGAGCTGACCGCCGACAACCACCGCATGCTTTGGGCCCCCCCCGGTGTGGCCCATGGCTTTCTGGTCCTCTCCGAAAGCGCTGATTTTCTCTATAAATGCAGCGGTTTCTATTCCCCCGGCGATGAGCGCGGGCTGCGCTGGGACGACCCAGCGCTGGCCATAGGGTGGCCCTTGGCGGCTGGCGAAACGCCCATCCTGTCCGCAAAGGACGCCGCGGCGCCGACGTTCGCCGACGCGGCGTATTTTCCATGACCGTTCTCATCGCCGGAGCCGGCGGCCAGCTCGGCCAGGAACTGCTCGCGACCGTTCCGGAAAGCTTGACCGCGGTCGGCCTCGCCCGCGCCGACCTCGACATCACCGACGCAGCCGCGGTGCGATCGGCTGTCGCGGCGCACCAACCGACGGTTATTGTCAACGCGGCTGCCTATACCGCCGTCGATCGCGCCGAATCCGAAGTCGAGCTTGCCTTTGGCGTCAATCGCGGCGGCGCCGCCAACCTGGCCGCCGCCGCGCAAGCCATCGGCGCGCGGTTCGTTCATGTCTCGACCGATTTTGTCTTCGATGGTCGCGCCGAGCGCCCATACCGGCCCGATGACCCGACTGGGCCGGTGAACGTCTACGGCGCGTCAAAGCTGGCGGGCGAACGCGCGGCCCTGGCCGCGGCGCCGGACGCATTGATCGTTCGCACCGCCTGGGTCTACGGCCCGGGTGGATCGAATTTCCTGGCCACCATGCTGCGGCTGATGAGATCCCGGGCGGACGTGCGCGTCGTCGCCGACCAGATCGGCACGCCGACTTCGACGCCGACGCTGGCGGCGGGGCTCTGGCGCCTCATCGGCTTGAAAGCCAGCGGCGTGCTGCATTTAACCGATTCCGGCATCGCCTCCTGGTACGATTTCGCCGTCGCCATCGCTGAAGAGGCGGTCGCGGCCGGGCGGCTTGGAGCCGCGCCACCGGTGCTGCCGATCGCCACCGTCGACTATCCTACCCCGGCGCGTCGACCGGCCTTCAGCGTGCTCGATAAGAGCGCCGCCTTTGCCGCGTTGGGCGCGCCAGCGCCGCATTGGCGCGTAGCGCTGCGCGCTGTGTTATGCCGGATGAACTCATGAGCTCAATCCTGATCACCGGCGGGGCCGGCTTCATCGGCGCCAACTTCGTACGCCTGTGGCGCGAGCGTCGCCCTGCCGACGTCATCGTGGTGCTTGACGCTCTGACCTACGCCGGCAACCGCACCAATCTTGATGGCGTCGCTGACCTAGTGTTCGTCGAAGGCGACATTCGCGATCAGGCTCTGGTCGAGAAGCTGCTTGACGACCACCGGGTCGACACCCTGGTGAATTTTGCCGCCGAGAGCCATGTCGATCGCTCGATCCACGGCCCGGACGCTTTCGTCGACACCAACGTCGTGGGCGCTCATGCGCTGCTGAAAGCGGCCCGGGCGGTATGGCTGGACAAGGGGTCAGGCCGTCCCCATCGCTTCCACCAGGTTTCCACCGACGAGGTGTATGGAAGCCTTGAGCCAGACGAGGCGGCCTTTCATGAACTGACGCCGTATGCGCCGAACTCGCCCTATTCGGCCACCAAGGCCGCATCCGATCATCTGGTCCGCGCCTATAATCGCACCTACGGGCTTGAGACGACGATCTCCAACTGCTCGAACAATTTCGGGCCCTGGCAACATCCCGAGAAACTGTTGCCGCTGTTCCTGATCAACGCCCTGCACGGCTACCCGCTGCCGGTTTACGGCGATGGCCGCAATGTTCGCGACTGGCTGGACGTGGCGGACCACTGCGACGCCATCGGCTTGATCCTGGCCAAGGGTCGGCCGGGCGAGACCTATAATGTCGGCGGCGGCTCGGAACTCGCCAACCTCGTGGTCGTGGAGCGCCTGTGCGCGGCTGTGGATCGGGCCTTCGCCGCCGATTCCGCTTTGGCTCGCCGTTTTCCCAGCGGGCCGGCCGCGCGGGGTGCGCCCAGCGCCTCGCTCATTGCCCATGTGGCCGATCGCCAGGGTCATGATCGCCGCTACGCCATCGATGACCGCAAGATCCGCGCCGAACTGGGCTATGCGCCGGCCGGTGATTTCGATTCCAGCCTAGCGGCGACGCTCTCCTGGTACTTGGCGCATGAGCCGTGGTGGCGCGCCATTACCGGCGATGCCTATGAAGCCTGGATCGACAAGAACTATAGCCGCGGATAGGGCCGCCGCTCAAAGACCGGCATTCGAAAAAGCGTCCGCGAGGCGGGCCGCCATTTCCTGACCCGGCAGGGCGCGGTCGCCCTCCATCACCGCCGAATAGATGTAGTCGTGGCCCTTGCTGTTCACGCGGCCGGCGGCCCATCCCACCGTGCGCGAGCCGTCGGCGACGGAATTGCAGCTGGTCCTGCGTCCTTCGGGCAAGGTGGCGAAGGCCAAGGCCTGGCGGGCATTGAGGTTCCCTGGCCGGTCGCAGGCTGGCAGGCCGCGCACACAGTTGAAGCCGGCGTTATAGCTGTAGACCGTCTTGCCCGTCGCCCGATCGATAATAAGCACGCAGGTGCTGGGATCGCCGATCGCGCTCTCGATGGCCTGGTCAAGGGCGTTGGTCGGAAGTTTTGGCGTGCTCGGTCCGCAGGCGCTCAGCCCCAGCGACGCCAGCATGATCGGCACGACCGTCCTCACCGGCGCGCCTTGCGGGGCTTTGGAAGGAGCGACCGCAGAGACTCTTCGGTCAGATAGCCCTGGTGTTTGACGTCGAGCAGATCGAACCGCTGATCGGCGACCGCCAGCCATTCGGCAAGAGTGATATGAGAATCGAGCTTCAAGTCGGCGCTGCTCACCGGTTCAGGGTCGGAGAGCAGCGAAACGACATCCTCCGAGCCGCCGCGCGCGAATCCCTGTCCGGCGATATCGAGCTCCGCAGCCACGCTCTTTTCATAGGCGGCGATCTCGAAACCATCGACGACCCCGTCGCCATTGCCATCGAGGCGCTTGAAGAACGCCGCCGCGTCAGCGCGAAATTCGCTCCGGTCTATCCGGCCGTCGTGGCGGGCGTCGACCCTGGCGAACCAGGCCGCGAAGCCATCCGGAGCCTGGGCGGTTGGACGGAAGGGCTCGCCGGACGGGCTGACAAAGGCCGGCGGCGGCATAGCGCTTGGGGCCGCGGAAAGCGAGCCTGCCGACGCCGCTAAAAGTAGGATCGGCCAGAACTTCATGATCCGGGAACCTAAGATCACCCGCCGCCATCCGCCATAGCGCTAGCTGGTCCAGCGTAGCGTGGCCGGTTCGACCGGATTGACGAACGCGCGCTGCTCGGCCCGACTGGCGATCCATTCACGTTTCAGCGCCTGATACCATTTGGCCTGGCGGTCGGCGTCGTCAATCCACATCAGCGGCGGATCGTATTTCAATCCCTGGTTCTGCAGATCGACCATGGCCCCGTCCTGACGCAGGAACCGCCGGGCTCCGGCGCGCACCAATGGGCCGGCCAGGGCGAAGACCGGATGGTCGGTCCACAGCACCTGGGTGATGCGGGTTCGGGTCTCGGTCTCGGGCGTGAGACAGGTCAGCGACAGAACCTGACGCCGGCCGGCTTCGATATGCTCATATCGCCAGCCGGGAAGCCGGAAGCTGATCTCGGTCCGCGGCGCGCCGCCCAGCAGAGCGTAGGCTCGTGAATTGCGCGACGGCGCATGGCGAACCATGACGAAACCTTCCGGCGCAGGCTCGAAGCGCTTGGCTTTGGCGTGCATGGAGCGGCGCGACCGCCACCACCATTGGCGGTGCACGAACGGGCCGTGGGCCGGATCCATCAAGCCGACGACGGCGTGGTCGATATGGGCGTCAAAGGTCATCGCATCGGTGAGCTTGGGCCGCCCTCCGACTACGCCCGGGAACCGCGGCGGAGCTGGAATGTCGATCTCGGTCCGCGTCTCCGATCCCATCCATACCAGGATCAGGCCCTGGCTTTCGACAGCGGGGTAGCGGCGCACGACAATCCGTCCGGGTTCCAAAGTGTCATCGGCGGTAAGCGACGGGATGGCTCTGCACCGTCCATCGGTCGCGAAGCGCCAGCCGTGATAGGCGCACTCAAGGCTCTCTGCGCCATCGGCTTCGCGGGTGAATCGTCCTGCCGAAAGCGGCGCGGCCCGGTGCGGACAGATGTCGCGCAGCGCCAGAAGCTGGCCGCCGGGACTCCTGGCCAGCAGCACCGGCTCGCCCAGCATCACGCGGCGGATCGGCCGTCCCGGACGGAGCTCGCTCTCCAGGGCGGCGAAATACCAGATGTCGCGCAAAAATCCGTGGCCGAAGCGGGCGCCGCGGGCTGCGGTCTTGGTCTCGCCGTCGGCCATGACGGCATCTTGGGCCGCACCCCGAAATCGCGCAAGCACAGCAATCATCGGCGTTTCATCGGCGGATCATCGGTTCTTGGTCCTGTCGGCCAAGGCGCTTCGGGTGTCTTTGCCTCGCAGTCGATACGCATTCGAAAGGGGCTAAGGTGCCTTTAAAGTCTCTGGTCAATCTGTTCACCGCCTTGACGGCCCTCGGCTTCGTGGTCCTGGCCATCGCCATCTCCGCGCCGGGCGAGCTGCATGGCGGAGCCGATGGCGCGAGCCTCGCTGTCGCTCAGACCCAAAGCTGAACCGGAAAAGCAAGCGCTCGGTCGCGGCGCATCGTCGCTGCGGCGGGCTTCGCCATGGCGCGCGGCCATTGGGTTTGCTAGCCTCTCGCCTGTCTGGGTTGGGCGAGACCGTTGTTTTCATGAGTCCCGTGGACACGTTGGACGATCGCATCACCGGCGAGCCCATCGTCGCGCGCCCGCTCGACTACATAGAGTTGGGGCGGGAAGAGCCAACCAAGCTCGGCCCTCTGACTATCGATCCGGCGCGGCGCCTGGTCGCCAATACCGACGGTCGCGAGGTGGTGCTTGAGCCGCGGATCATGCAGGTGCTGGTAGCTCTGTTGAGAGCCCGCGGCCGCATTGTATCGCGCGATGAACTTCAGGCTTCGGTCTGGCGCGGGGTGGTGGTGGGTGAGGACTCCCTTAACCGCACGATCGGCCAGCTGCGGCGGCTCACTCAGGGACTGGCCAACGGCGTCTTCGAGATCGAGACCATAACCAAGGTCGGCTATCGGCTGATGGCCACGGCGGCCGACGCCGAGCGCGCCGAGGCCCTTACCGGATCGGGCGAACGCGGGCGGCTGACTCTACCGGCGCGACCATCAATCGCGGTGATGCCGCTGAAGAACCTCAGCGGCGAAGGCGATCAGGAATATCTCGCCGACGCCATTTCCGAGGACATCGTCACGGCTCTGTCGCGCTGGCGGTGGTTCTTCGTCATCGCGCGCCACTCTAGCTTCGCCTTCAAGCACGAAGATATCGACCCCATCCGCGTCGGCGGTGAACTGGGGGTCCGTTATCTGCTCACCGGCGGGGTGCGGACGTCAGGGTCCCGCGTGCGGGTCACCGTGCAGCTCATCGATGCGATCAGCGGCTCAAATCTGTGGGCCGAAAAATTCGATCGTCAGCTCGTCGATCTGTTCGCGCTTCAGGACGAGGTTTCCGAGCAGGTGGTGGCGGCCATCGAGCCGGCGATGTTGCTCGGTGAAGCGCGAAGGCTGGAGCGCAAGCCGCCGGCCGATTTCAGCGCTCTCGATTGTTTCTATCGCGGCATGTGGCGGTTCAATCAAGTGAGCACGCCGGCGCATGAAGAGGCCCTGGCTCTCTTCCGTGAAGCCGTGCGTCTCGATCCGGAGCTCGTGCTCGGCCATGTCGGCGTTTCGCGCGCGCTTTATGGGCGCGTGCTGATGGCGGAGTCGGAGGATATAGCTACCGACCTATCGGAAGCCAGGGCCACGGCCCGCACTGCCATTCGTCTCGACCCGCGCGAGGCGACAGCGCATTTCGCCGCCTCCGGGGCCGAACTTTACCTGGGCGCACACGCCACCGCCCTGGCCGACGCCAAATTGGCCCTCAGCCTCAATCCGAATTTCGCCTACGCCCACTATCGCCTCGGCCAGGTGCTGATCTTCGCCGGTCGGCCGGAAGAGGCGATCGCACCGCTGCAGCGCAGCCTCAGCCTCAGCCCCTGCGATCCACAGCTCTGGCTGGTGTGCGAAACGCTCGCCCTCGCGCACTATCAAACCAAGGACTATGAAACCGCCGCCGAGCTCGCCCGAGGAGCTGAGCGCAGCGCCCAGGGCGCCGTCTCGGCGGTGCTTGTCGCCTCACTCGCGCGTCTCGGCCGCCTGGACGAGGCCGCCGACGCCATGGCGCGGATCAAAGACAATCCCACTGGCAGCCGGCGAACCATTGCCGCGCCTTACGCTTCCGCGGCTGACCGCGATCATATCCGTCATGGCTTTCATCTGGCCCGCGAGGCCCTGGCCCAACGCGGCTAGATCGAGACGACTTTGGACTCAATCGATCCAAGCCAATGAACGCAATCGATTTGGTGAGAGTCGCTCACGCGCCAGCGAGCGGGTGGGCGTCGTCCGGATAGCGGCTCTTGATCAGCACCGTCACGCCGCCACGCGTCTGTTTGGTGTCGGGAGACTGCCAGACGCTCACTTCGTGATCGTATCCGGGAGCCCAGGAAAACGTCACCGGCGTCGGGGGCGACGTGCCGAGGGAATGGTGAATAGTGGCGCGCAAACATTCGCTGATCGCCGGCGGCAACGTGCGCAAATGTTCGCGCAGGGCGCGATGCAGCACGGTCCCTGGCTCGGCGCCGTGATTGGCCAGGGCTTCGTGTAGCGGCTGGCCCGGCGCGAAGGTGTCGCGCTGTGCGGCCAGGACGGTGATCTTCGGCTCGCTGAACGCCCCGTTCAACCCAGCCAGGGTGGTTTGCATCATCGGCATCGTCGTCGCTCCCCCGCAACCGAGGGCCCATGCGGCGGTCGGCCAGGGCCCCGACTAGGATTGCCGGCGCTTCGCCCGGCAAGTCAAGTTGACCTCGGGTCGGCCAAAAATCGGCTGTTCATCGGCATTTCATCGGTTTGTTGGACTGGTCGGCGAAGGCGAACAGGTGTCTAAGCTGCGTCACTCTGACGCATATACGCCGGCGTCGGGGGGGAAGGATCCACTATGTTCTCCAAAGCCTGGGCCAGGGCGACGTCCGCTTTTGCCCATCCTGCCGATAAGAAGGCGGCCAGCGTCACTCGGGCGCTATCGCCACAACTTGAGAGTCTGAGGGTCGATTTCGAAGACCTCGACCTCGACAGTCCGTCCGATGCGTTCGAGGCCCTGCGCCGGATCGTCGCCGTTTCACCGGTGATCCATGGCGAAGCGCCGGAGTTTCATCGGGCCTGAGGCCCAGAACCGGACGTAAATCATCGGCGCTTCATCGGCGTTTGATCGGTTTCACGTCCTTTCGGGCCGCCTGCGTAGCGTGGATTTTTGTCACGAAGCCGCCGGGCGCATGCGAGCGCCGGTCGGCATATCGAAGGGAATGAAACGACATGTTCGCCAAGCCTTGGAACCGCGCCCTCGCCCTGCTCGGCGTCGCCGGCCAAACCGACTTCATCGAGGACACCGCCTTCACGCTCGACAAAGGGCACGCTGAGACCCTTGAGATACAGAGCGCCGCCGTCGGCGGTACCGCCGGCGAAATGCCCATACCGGCGATCCTGCGCGTGCCGCCCCACCAGCGCCACCTCAGCGTCAGCGTCGAAAGCGCCCTGGCGGTCTACGGGTTGCAATAGCGCCGCCGCCGCTTGACCGGCGACCGTCCCCGCTTGATGGTGGGGATCAAAAGCTCGGTGCGCCATGAACCTGTTCGACCTGACCGGTAAGGTCGCCATCGTCACTGGCTCGACCAAGGGCATCGGCAAGGCCATCGCCGAACGGCTGGCCGAGCATGGGGCCAAGGTGGTTGTCTCCTCGCGCAAGGCGGCCGCGTGCGACGCGGTCGCCCAGGCGATCAACGCTTCCCACGCCGGAGCGGCGATCGCCGTGCCAGCCAACATCTCCTCCAAGGACGATCTCGAGACCCTGGTCGAAAAGACCCGCGAGGCGTTCGGCAAGATCGACATTCTGATCTGCAACGCCGCCTCCAACCCCTATTTCGGCCCGATGTCGGGCATCAGCGACGAAGCCTTCCACAAGATCCTTGGCAACAACATCGTCTCTAACCACTGGCTGATTCACATGGTCGCCCCGGAAATGGCCGAGCGCCGCGACGGGGTGATCGTCATCGTCTCATCGATTGGCGGCCTGCGCGGCAGCGGCCAGCTTGGCGCCTACGCCATCTCCAAGGCCGCCGACATGCAGCTGGCCCGAAACTTGGCCCAGGAACTGTCGCCTAGGAATATCCGCGTCAACTGCATCGCTCCGGGACTGGTGAAGACCGATTTCGCCCGCGCTCTTTGGGACACCCCCGAGGCCGAGACCCGCTCCAGCGCCGGCACCCCGCTCAGACGCCTTGGCGAGCCCGATGACATCGCCGGCGCGGCGGT
>DATBOH010000238.1:0-1542 GCA_036553915.1 Caulobacteraceae bacterium
ATGGCCGTCGCGCCGACGCCGCCGCCAGCCTTGAGCAGACCGACCACGCGCCCGGCCGGACCGCGCGCCGCCTGGCCCGATTCCGTCGAGGACAGGACGCGCTCGAGGCTGAGCGCCAGCGCCGCTTCGGCGACGGGAGCGACGAGAATGTCGGCCGCTCCGGCGGCGATCAGCCTGCGGCTGCTGCGGACATCGGAATCGCGCAGGACGACGATCACCGGAGAGCCGCCGCGCGCCCCCAGGCGCCGCGCCGCCGCCTCGACCTCCTCGCCCGACACCGAAACGATCAAGGCGCCGAGGCCGCCAAGGGGCCGTGACGGCCAAGCCGGCCCGACACTGACGAACTGCACCTTGGGGAAAAGTCCGGTCAGCGAGCCGACCCGATCGGGGCCGCCGATCGAACCCTCGACGTAGCCGACGCGCGTCAGTCCGCCCCTCGAGCTGCGCGCGTCATCCGCAGAGGCCATGTTGAGCGTCATGTTCATTTCGCTGGATCCCGCCTTTCATGTCTTGGCGAGGGTCGCGATTGTTAATGGGGGCGCCTGGATAAGAGATGTGACAAATGGTCTCGACTTGGCCGTAGCCCCGATCGGCAGGTGATACGCTCCTGTCGTCATGGATCCTTGCCGGCCTGTCGAAACGCGGTTCACGTCACGGACCTGACGAGCCGCCACCGCCACCGCCGCCGCCACTACCGCCGCTGCCGCCGCCGCTCGAGCTGATGTTGAGGCTCGGTGGCTCCTTGACCTTGTCGGTCGCGTAGCGGGTCTGGGCCAATGCCGCCCGTTCACCGCTGGAAGGCGGCGGCGGACCCTTGTAGGTGGCGTCCGGATCGGCGATCTGGGCCGCGAAGTCTTCGTGATAGGCGCGGCCGAAATCGGCCGAAAGCATGTCGCGGTCGATGCCTCGTTCGTCGGCGCAGGCCGCCAGGCCAGCCCCGAAGCCGGCCACCGCGACGGCCAGCAAGGCAGTTTTCAACGCCGGTTTCATCGCTGCGCCCCTCTTCACTCTAATAAAGCACATGGCCGTATGGGCCTTCAACACCGCCCTTGTTCGGATCGCGCGACATTAGGGCCCGGTCTTCAGGCCTCATCTGCGCGCCCTGGCCGGCCAGCATGCCAAACAGGAAGAGTTCATAGTCCGACGGCGGGGTGAAATGATCGGTAGGCAGGGCCACCGGTCCGCGCCGCGCCACCACCAGGTGCGGGGTGACCACGATCACCAGCTCGGTCTGGTCATGTTGAAAGTTTGGCGACCTGAACAGCGCCCCGAGCACCGGAATATCGCCCAGGATCGGAAAGGCGCTGACGGTGTTCGAATAGTTGTCGCTGAGCAGCCCGGCGATGGTGAAGGATTCACCGTCGCGCAGCTCCACCGTGGTGTTCGCCCGCCGGACCTTGAAGGCGGGGATCTTGATGCCCTGCTCCTCGATGCCGTTTGCCGGGTCGACGCTGGAAACTTCCGGCTTGACCACCAGGTCGATCATCCCGTCGGCGAGAATGGTCGGGGTGAATCCGAGCGAGATGCCGAAGGTGTGGTAGG
>DATBOH010000255.1:0-3701 GCA_036553915.1 Caulobacteraceae bacterium
CCCGACGCCCACGGTTCCGGTTTCGCCGATCTCGGCCTCAACGGCGGAGATGAGATCGCGCAGGGCGCGCAAGGTGGCGTCGTAGCCGCCCGGAGTGGCGATCCGCCGTCGGGCGCGATAGGTTCCATCCGGCCCCAGCGCCGCGGCCTCGATCTTCGTGCCGCCGAAATCGACGCCAAGGCGCGGCGGAGAGTTCAGCTGTTACCGCCGAGCAGGCTGCCGAGAATGCCGCCGACCGCGCCGCCGGCCGCCATGCCGCCGATCGCCGAGCCGGCATTGTTCTGGGCGTTTTGCGGCAGGTAGCGCGCAATCTCCTCGGCCAGGTTCATGATCGGCATCGATTGCAAATGCACCTGGCCAGGCCCGGTCAGGGTGGCCAGGAACAGCCCTTCGCCGCCAAACAGGATATTGCCGAAGCCCGGCACCATCTGGATATCGAAGGAGACGGTCGGTTCATGCACCCCGACGTGGCCGGCGTGGACGAAGAGCTTTTCGCCAGGATTGAGGGTGCGGGTCACGACCTCACCGGAAAGGTCGAGGAATACCGTCCCCGGGCCAGTGACGCGCTGCAGTATGAAACCGGCCCCGCCGAAGAAGCCGGCCCCGATCCGCTGTTGCCAGGCCAGCTCAAAGGTGACCGATTTCTCGGCCGCCAGAAAGGTTTCCTTGCGGCAGATCAGCGACTCCCCGGCCGCCAACTGCCGCACCAGGATCGTGCCTGGGAAACGGGGGGCGAAGGCGACATGGGCGCCGGGGGCCTGGGCTGTGAAATCGGTGACGAAGAAGCTGCCGCCGGTGAGGCTGCGCTTGAGGCCGGCGAAGACGCCACCGCCGGTGTTGGTCTTCATGGCGACGCCATCGCTCATCCAGGCCATGGTGGCGGTCTGGCTGTAGACCGTCTCGCCTGGCGAGAGATCGATGGCTACCGTCTGCATCACCGTGCCCGAGATTTCATATTTCATGGCGCTCTCCCGTGGTCGCGGCGAGGCGGCTCGCCAGTCGTTCGAGGCTCCTATAATCCAGGCGCCGCCTTTGGCGAACCGGCTTCACGCCAGCGCGCCTGACCGTCGACCTCCGCCCCGGCTCGGAGCCAAGTCATGCGCTTCACTCGCTGAGCGGCCTTGCTGCGGCGTTTTGCGGCGCCGGATTTGATCGCGGCCACGCTTGGCGTCCGGCGTGGCTTGCGGCATGAGGCGGGGCCATGTCGCCGCACCTCCTCGCCCAGCTCGCCGTCCAACCGCTCGATTCGGCTCATTCGTTCGTCGCCCTGTTGATTGGCGTCGCGGGCGGCTGTCTGGTGGCCGGGATCCGCCTCAAGCCTTTGCGGCGCGCCCTGGCCGCCAAGCGCGCCCAACCACCGAAATCGACCGACGGCCCCTGGGGCTAGGGCAATTCAGCTCTAAGTTTGCCGGAGCCGCGCGGAGCTCCTCGCCCTGTCGACGGCCGCGTAGGGCCTATTTCTGGCGAGGCGGCTTAAGGTCGCGGCCGGCCTGCAGGAGTCTGCCGGCGTGGTTGGCGTGGGCCGCCTCGGCCAGGGTCAGGGCGGCGTTGCGAACCTCGTCCTGGAGAGCCACGTCGGCGTCGAGGGCGTCGTGGCTGGTGGCGTAGGGCTGCCAATAGCCAATGTAGCGATCGAGTTCGCCGTTCACCCCGGCCGGAGCCAGGTCCATGAATCGCAGCCAGTCGGAAAGGCTGCGGCGGACGTTCTCGGCCCCCTCGACATCGCCATGGACGACGACCGCGAACACCCGGCCGGCCAGATGTTTGGGGTAGGACCAGCCATCGAGCTCGACGCGCTTGGCCTCATCGGCATGTTTGCCGTGGGTGAGAGTGGGATCGGGGTTGCCGCCGTCGGCGCATACGAGCCGGTCCATCATCAGCTTCACCGGCGAAGACACCTGATACCAATGGACTGGGGTGACGATCATTATCCCGTGGGCTTCGACCCACATCGGATAGATATCGTTCATCCAGTCGTCGCCCTGGCCGAGGCTATGGTTGGGATAGCAGGAGCAGGGCCAGTGGCAGAGCGGCGCGGCGGTGGAGAAACAGGCCTTGCAGGGATGGATGGTGCGGCCGAACTCGGAGGTCAGCCGGGCCAGATCGAGGACGGAGACGCGAATGTCTCGCGATTCCAGCGCCACGCGGGCGAGCTGCGCCAGCCGCCAGGACTTTGACATCTCGCCTGGGCAGGTGTGCTCGCTGCGCGGCGAGCCATTGACGATCAGCACCCGGCAGGGCCCGCTCTTGTCGTCGTGACGGGCTTGGGCCGCCGCGATGGCCGCCCTGGCGTTCAGCCAGTCCTCCGCCAGATCATAATCGGGATCGGCGAAGCCGGGGCCGGCTGGGCGCGTGCGCGGGGATTTGCGCGCCTTGAGGTAGCCGTCCCAGGCCACTGAGGCCAAGGCGTCGATCTCTGCGCTCAGCGGCGCGAACGCCGGGTCGTCGAAGCGGTCGGCGAAGCGCGCCCGAAACGCCGCCTCGTCGAGCTGCGGGTTGGGCATGCCTTGCCGCGGGGCGGGGGCTTCGGTCATCGGCGCGTCCTCCAACCGAGCGGTGTCGGCGGGAAATCAAGTCGCGGAGGGAGCCAGGTGTTCCCTTAGAGAATCCCCGGCAGGTCCAGTGCGTGCTCCCGGGCGCAGGCCAGCGCCGTCTCATAGCCGGCGTCGGCATGGCGCATCACCCCTGTGGCCGGATCGTTCCACAGCACCCGCTCGATGCGCCGGGCGGCGGCCTCGCTGCCATCGCAGACCACGACCATGCCGGCGTGCTGCGAATAGCCCATTCCCACTCCGCCGCCATGGTGGATCGACACCCAGGTGGCGCCGCTGGCGGTGTTCAGAAGGGCGTTGAGCAATGGCCAGTCGGAGACCGCGTCGGAGCCATCGCGCATGGCCTCGGTCTCGCGGTTGGGCGAGGCGACCGAACCGGAATCGAGATGGTCGCGGCCGATCACCACCGGAGCCTTGAGTTCGCCGCTGGCCACCATGGCGTTGAAGGCCAGGCCCAGACGGTGGCGGTCGCCGAGCCCGACCCAGCAGATGCGCGCCGGCAGGCCCTGGAAATGAATCTTCTCCCGCGCCATGTCGAGCCAGTGGTGCAGATGCGCATCGCCCGGCATCAGCGCCTTCACCGCTTCGTCGGTGCGATAGATGTCCTCCGGATCGCCGCTCAGAGCCACCCAGCGGAACGGTCCGACGCCGCGGCAGAACAGTGGCCGGATGTAGGCCGGCACGAATCCCGGAAACGCGAAGGCGTCCGCGAGGCCGGCGTCACAGGCCATCTGACGGATGTTGTTGCCATAGTCGACGGTGGGAACGCCGAGGCGATGGAAGCCGAGCATGGCTTCGACCTGGCGCGCCATGGAGGCCTTAGCCGCCGCCGCCACTCCGGCGGGGTCGGTCTCGCGGCGAGAGAGCCACTCCGAAAGCGTCCAGCCAGCCGGCAGGTAGCCGTTGATCGGATCGTGGGCGCTGGTCTGGTCGGTGACCGCGTCAGGGCGCACGCCACGGGCGAGAAGAGCCGGGAACACCTCGGCGGCGTTGCCGAGCAAGCCGACTGAGCGTGGCCGTTTCTCGGCGCACGAACGGGCCATGATCGCCAATGCCTCGTCGAGGTTCTGGCTCATCTCGTCGAGGTAGCCGGTGCGCAGGCGCATCTCGATTCGCGATGGCTGGCATTCGACAGCCAGGCACGAGGCC
>DATBOH010000010.1:0-24260 GCA_036553915.1 Caulobacteraceae bacterium
GTGAGCGGCGGCCTGTCCAATGCCGCTATGCCTTGGCGAAGGCGGCCAGGTCGCGAGCGGTGTCGCGACTGATGTCCGGGCAGGCGATGGCGAAGATTTCCGTACCGTGGATAGTCCCCATGACCTGCCGGCAACGCGCCGCCACACCGGCCGTTAGCAACAGGCGATAGAAGGCGACGCCTTCGTCACGCAGAGGATCGCACTCATTGACGCTGATGACTGTCGGGGGCAGGCCGGCGACGTCTTGGGCGCTGGCGAACCCGGGCCAAGCGAGCGGATCGCGCGCATCGAAAGCTTCGATTCCATAGGCCATGGCCCCGCGATTGCTGTGCAGGTCCAGCAACAGGCCATTGTTCTCGCGCGATGAGGGATAGCGGTCCTGCGGCCACGCTCCGGCGATGTAGGGGCACAGGGCATAGAGCCCTTTGATGAGACCAATATGGCCCTCGCGCTTCAGCTTCAGCCCGGTGGCGAGGGTAAGGTTGCCGCCGCCGCTCTCGCCGGCGACGACGATGCGGGCCGGATCGACGCCCAGGCGGGCGGCGTTTTCAACCAGCCACTTCAGGCCTGAGACGCAATCGTTGAGCCCGGCCGGATAAGGCGCGACCTCCGGCGCCGTGGAGGCGCGCAGGCAGTTACGGAAATCGACCATCGCCACGGCGACGCCCTGGTGGGCGATGATCCGTCCCCAGGCCCGATACATGCCGTCGTAGCAGGACATGCTCATCATGCCGCCGCCGTGAATGTAATAGATGCAAGCGAGCGCCTCGCGGCCCTCCGGCCGGATGAAGCGGATCTTGACGGTATTGCCGTCAGGCGAGGAGACAAAGCTCTCGTCATGAATCGCCAGTCCGGCTTTGGGAGCCACGACCTCGCTGTCGAGCACTTCCAGAAACGCGGTCTGAACCGCGGCCCGCTGTCGGCCCTCCGGCGAGTTTTCCTCGGCCAGCATCTGTTCGCGGCTGACGGCGTCCTTGGCCGGAGGCGATGGGGGCGTAGCGGCGAACGCGGCCTTGATGCGTGGATCGATGCGCGGGTCGTCGGCGATGCTCATGAACTGGCGGTCTCCCCAAGTGAACAACGATCATCGATGGCGACGATCGGCCGGCGTGTCAAAGCCGATCTGATGGCCTTGCGACGCCGCGGGTCATCCAAACGCGCCGCCCGCGCGTAGCAGAGGCGATGGAGCTCTTCAGCCGTCGATATCTGCTTGCCGGCGCTCTGGCTTTGGCGACCCCGGCGCTGGGGGCGACGCTCCCCGCCGAAAGCTTTGAGGTCTGGCGCTCCGGGCGCCGAATAGGTCGCCGTACGATCGCCTTCAACGGCCAAGGCGGCGACATAGAGGCGACGATCGAAGACGTCATCGCCGTCGGGCTCGGTCCTTTGATCCTCTTTCGCTACCACCATCAGGCTCGCGAAATCTGGCGCGGCGGCGCATTCTCGACCCTGACCAGCCATACGATGACCAACGGCCGGCGTGAACAGGTGGTCGCCGAACGCACCGGCGCCGGCGTCCGGGTGTCGGGCGACAAGGGCGCCCAATGGTTGCCGGCGGAAGCCGCGCCCCTGACCCATTGGAATATGGCGGCGTTGAAGCGGCCGCTGTTCAATCCCCAAACCGGCGCGGCGATGCGCGAACGGCTGGTCTCCAGCACTCCCGGACGCGCGCAGTTGGCTGGCGGCGCAAGCCTAGCCGCAACCCGCTGCATCTTGAGCGGCGAGGCGGCGATCACCGATTGGTATGACCAATCCGGCCGCTGGGTGGGGCTGCGGGCCAAGGCCAACGACGGCTCGATTGTCGACTACCGGCGCACGGCCTGACATGGCCGCCATTGTCGCGCCCTTTGTCACGGTTCTGGCCGCGATGCTGGCGGTGATGATGTTGAGCTGGCTGTTCCAACGAAAGCTCGTCAACGCTGGCTGGACGGACCTCTTTTGGACCTTGGGGACCGGCGTTTCCCTGGTGCCCGTGGCGCTGCTGGCCTCGCCCAGAATAGGCTGGCGCTCGGTGCTCGTCGCGCTCCTGGTCGGGGCCTGGGCCGCGCGCCTCGGTGGCCACATCTTCTTGCGCGTGCTCGGCGGGGCCGAAGACGTCCGCTACGCCAAAGCCCGGCGCGACTGGGGGGACGCCTTTCAGGGCCGCATGCTGGCGCTGTCGCTCATTCAAGCCCCGGTCACAGCCATCCTTGCCGTCAGCGTCGCCCTGGCCGCCAGCGCCCCCAGCGCATCGGTGCGCGTCGCCGATTTGGCCGCGGTCGCCGTCTTCCTCATTGCCCTTGGCGGCGAAAGTCTCGCCGATTTGCAACTCAAGCGTTTCAAAGCCCATCCGGAAAACCGCGGCCGGGTCTGCGACGCGGGTCTCTGGGGCTTTTCGCGACATCCGAATTATTTTTTCGAAGGCTTAATCTGGCTCGCGTGGCCCATGATGGCTTTTTCGCCGCATGCGCCTTGGACCTGGGCGGCCTTCGCCGCCCCGGTGACCATGTTCGCCCTGCTTCGGTTTGTCTCCGGCGTGCCGCCGCTCGAGGCGGCGATGCTGGCATCCAAGGGCGACGCCTATCGCCGCTATCAGGCGAGGGTCAGCGCCTTCATTCCCCTGCCGCCAGAACGGAGCCATCCATGACCGCCTCCGCCGTCGCCATTCGCCTGTTCGAAGGCGCGCCGCTCCCCGACGCCCTGCGCCGCGCCGCCGTCGAGGCGCTGGTCGGCCGCGCCCGTCGCACCTTGGCCGTCGCCTCCGATGTCGCCGCCTTCGCCGCCAGCATGGAGGGACGACCGATCGCCGAACATGCCGACGCCGCCAACACTCAGCACTATGAGCTGCCGGCCGCCTTTTTCGAAAACATCCTCGGGCCGCGCCTGAAATATTCCGCATGCCTCTATCCCAGCGGAGGCGAGAGCCTGGCCGAGGCCGAAGAGTTCGCCTTGGCGGAGACCTGCGCGCGGGCCGGGATCGTCGACGGTCAGGATATTCTTGAGCTCGGCTGCGGATGGGGATCGCTGAGCCTGTGGATGGCCGGGGCCTATCCGTTGGCGCGAATCCTCAGTGTTTCGAACTCCGCTTCGCAGCGCGCCTTCATCGAGGACCGGGCCCGCGCTCTGGGCCTCGGCAACCTCACCGTGATCACCGCGGACATGAACGACTTCGAACCCGAGCGCCGCTTTGACCGGGTCGTCTCGGTGGAGATGTTCGAGCACATGGCCAACTGGCGGGCCCTGCTGAGCCGGATCCGCGCCTGGCTGAAGGTCGACGGCCGACTGTTCCTGCATGTGTTCAGCCATCGTCAGACGGCCTATCGTTTTGAAGCCAGCGACGAGGATTGGATCGGCCGCTACTTCTTCACCGGCGGGCTGATGCCGGCTCACGATCTCGCCTCCACTTTTCCCGACCTCTTCAGGGTCGAGGCCGATTGGCGCTGGAGCGGCGCGCACTATGCGCGCACGGCCCGTCAGTGGCTGGACAATTTCGATCGCAATGGCGACGTCCTTCGGGTCGTGCTGCGTGACACTTACGGTGACCAGGCGGTGCTGTGGCGTCGGCGCTGGCGCCTGTTTTTCCTGGCCACCGAGGGACTGTTCGGCCACGACAGGGGCCAGACCTGGGGGGTCAGCCACCATCTTCTCGCCCCGGTCTAGGGACCGCGGCCCGGGCCATGCGGGACGATCAGCGCCAGAGCGGGGGCGAGGGCCGCTTCGCGCACGCCGATGTCAGATCCGCACGAAGGGTTGAAACAGCTTGCCGACCCAGTCGCGCGCGATCAACGGCGCGTCGGTGCAGATCAGGCACACGCACTCCTCGCCGCTGGTGACGGTCGGGCGATGTTCGACGCTCTCGTCGTTGAGGGCGAAATCCCCCGGAGCATGGATCGAGCCGCGATCGTCATAGGCGCCTTTCAAGACCGTGACGCTCTCGCAACCTCTATGGCGATGGCGCGGCACGCTCATGCCGGGGCCGACACGCAGCAGATAGGTGCGCGAGCGCCCGGGACCACGAAAGATCGGCGCCACCCAAACGCCCGGAGCGGCCCAGCGCCGGCGCTTCCAGGCCTTGGCGACAGCCGGAGAATCGAAGGCGATCCAGTCGTCAGGAGCGCTCGGTTTCCGGGCCTCGGTCGGCGTGGGCCTTTCGAGGCGCGCCAGGGCCAGATCGAGGGCGGTCGGGTCCATGGCCGCGGCGGGAAGGGATTCGAGCAACGCTCCGCCGATGGCCTCGTGCCGCCTGACCACCGAGCGGCAGAGATGACAGACGGCGACATGTGCGGCGAGCACCAGGTCGCGTCCTTCCGAAAGGACGCCGGCGGCATGCTGAATCAACAGCGCTTCGGTCGGGTGATGGCTGGTCGTCACGGTGAAGGCTCCAGAATGGCGTGCAGCTTGGCCATGGCAAGCCGAATACGCGATTTGACGGTTCCGAGGGGCAGGCGGAGCAGCGCAGCGATCTCGGCGTGCGGTTTATCGGCGAAGAAGGCCAGACGCAGCACTTCGGCCTGTTCGGCTGGCAGCCTTCCCACCGCAGAGCGCAGGCGATCGCCGTCCTCGGCCGCGGCGACGAGGGCGTCAGGCTGTTCGATCGGCTCACGTTCCTCACCCGGCAATGGACGTCGCTCTCGCCGGGCGAGATCGATGCGCAGATTGCGGGCGATCGCGAATATCCACGTCGATGGCGCCGCCCGCATGGGGTCGAACTGCGGCGCTCGCCGCCAGACGGCAAGGAGGGTCTCCTGCGCGAGCTCCTCGGCAGTTTCCGCCGAAGTGCCAAGCTGTAAAAGGTAACTCTTAACGCGTGGAGCGAAATGAACGAACAAGGCTGTAAAGGCGGCGCGGTCGCGCGAAGCGGCGACAGCCGCGACCAGGGCGGCGAAGTCGGCGCGCGCCGTCATCGCCAGCCGAGTCCGAAGCGGCGGAACGGGTTTTGGCGGGCGCGGGCGGGGCAGGGTTTCGATCGCCAGGGCATGCATCCCCGCCTCTACGCCCTTGCGCGTCAATTGGATCAGCAAACTTATCGGATGGTCCCGTGATCCGTCCTGGCGCCGGCCGCGTAACGGCAAGGAACAGCGACCGGCGCCCCGGAAGGACCATCGCAGATGTACAACACCGAGGCGGCCCGCGTCAGGCTGGCGGTCAGCCGGCCGCTTCGCATAGCGGTGGTGGGGGCCGGGATCTCCGGTCTTTCGGCGGCGTGGCTCCTCAGCGGTCGCCATCAGGTCACCCTGTTCGAGGCCGCCGATCGCCTCGGCGGCCACAGCCGTACGATCGAGGTCGAAGGCCCGCGCGGGCCGCTTGCCGTCGACATGGGCTTTATTGTCTATAACGAGCCCAACTATCCCAATCTGACGGCGCTGTTCGGCCACCTCGGGGTTCCGACCCGGACCTCTAACATGGGCTTCGGCGTCAGCCTGGATGGCGGCCGGGTCGAATACGGCGGCGACAACCTCGGCGCCTTCTTCGCCCAGTGGCGCAATCTGGTGCGCCCGCGTTTCTGGTCGATGGTCAGTGACTTGCTGCGCTTTTATCGCCAGGCCCCGCAACACGCCTGCGCCCTGCATCGCGATATGGTCAGCCTCGGCGACTATCTCGACGCTGGCGGCTTTGGTCGGGCGTTTCAGGAAGACCATCTGTTGCCGCAAGCCGCCGCCATCTGGTCGGCGTCGCTCAAGGACATCCGCGACTATCCCGCCGCCTCCTTCATCCGCTTTTGCGAAAACCATGGCCTGCTGAAGGTTGCTCGGCGCCCGCTATGGCGCACCGTCGTCGGCGGCAGCCAACGCTATGTCAGCGCTCTGGCGGCGCACATCTCCGGGGAAATCCGCCTGGGATCTCCGGTGGAAAGCATCCGCCGATCCGATCATGGCGTCACCGTCCGGGTCCATGGCGGCGCACCGGAGGCTTTCGATGAGGTCGTTCTGGCGTGCCATGCGGACAAGGCCCTGGGGATGCTCGCCGACCCCGGCGCCGACGAGCGCCGGCTGCTCTCAACCTTTCGCTACGCCGAGAACCGGGTGGTGCTGCACTCCGACCCCAACCTGATGCCCCGTCGCCGCCAGGTATGGTCGGCGTGGAACTACATCGGCCGAGCCGGCGTCGATCAGTTGTGCGTCACCTATTGGATGAACCGTCTGCAGGGACTGCCGAGCGATCTACCCTTGTTTGTAACCCTCAATCCGATCCGCGGGCCGCGTTCGGCCAGCATCATCGCCGAAGAGAGTTTCGACCACCCGATGTTCGACGTTCCGGCCCTGCGCGCCCAAACCGCCCTCTGGGCCAGGCAGGGCGCCAACCGGACCTGGTGGTGCGGGGCGCATTTCGGCTCCGGCTTTCACGAAGACGGGCTGCAGACCGGCCTTGCAGTTGCCGAAGCCTTGGGCGGCGTGCGGCGCCCCTGGTCGGTGGTCGGGCACTCCGACCGCCTCCCGCACACCGAAGAGGCGATCGTGGCTGAAGCGGCCTGATGGTTGGCGCGCTGTATTCGGGATGGGTGAGCCATCGGCGGTTTTCACCCAGGCCGCACCGCTTGCGCTACCGGCTGTTCCAGTTGCTCCTGGACCTCGACGATCTGGGAGAGACCGCCGCCGTCGATCGCCCGCGGCTCTTTGCGGTCAACCGTTGGGGTCTGCTCAGCCACAGCGACGCCGACCACGGCGATGGCTCTGGCGCGCCGCTGCGCGCTTGGGTCGAGGCCCGACTTTCTGAAGCTGGGACGCCGGCGCCCGGAGGGCCGATCCTGCTATTGGCCATGCCCAGGGTCTTGGGCTTCGTCTTCAACCCGCTCAGTCTGTTCTATTGCCAGCGGCCGGATGGAACGACGGCGGCGGTGATCTATGAGGTCAACAACACCTACGGTGAGCGCCACGCTTATGTCCTGCCGGTACGCGCGGGCCAGGATACGCGCATTCGTCAGACCTGCGCCAAGGCGTTCCGGGTCTCGCCCTTCATGGCCGCCGATCTTGTCTACGATTTCGATCTCCAGCCTCCGGGGGAGGCGGTGCGGGTCGGCGTCAACGCCTCTGACCAGGCCGATCACCTGGTGTTGACAGCGCAGTTCGCCGGCCGGCGCCGTCCGTTCACCGACGCGGTGTTGCTCTCCGAGTTCGTCCGCCTGCCGTTGATGACCTTGAAGGTGGTCGCGGCGATCTACTTCGAAGCCGTGCGCCTATGGTTGAAGGGATTTGCGCGCCAGGCTGACAGGCCGCGCAGCGGCCAGGAGATCAACACCTCGCTAGGCTGACGCTGGTTGCAGCCCGGCTACTGTGGCGGCGGCGGCTGGTCCTTTTTGTCCTTGCGCTTGTCAGGCGGCTGAACGTTACGCTCGGGCGGTCGCGGCGCGGGCCTGACAGCTTCCGGGGCCGCTGCCGGCGGAACAGGACGCTGGTAGGCCGGGCGAACTGGCCGCTCCACCGGAGTCGCCGCCGGCGGAACAGGACGCTGGTAGGCCGGGCGAGCTGGCCGCTCCACCGGCGCCGTCGTTGGCGGAACAGGACGCTCATAGGCCGGGCGCGCCGGTCGCTCCACAGGCGCCATCGTCGGCGGAACAGGACGCTCATAGGCGGGGCGAGCTGGCCGCTCCACAGGCGCCATCGTCGGCGGAACAGGACGCTCATAAGCCGGACGAACTGGCGTCCGCTCCCTTGGCGCTGGCGGCGCAGAGTTCGGCGTCGGGAGCATCGGCCGCGTGACCGGCGGCGAACCCAGCCGCCGGGTCGGCGCCGGCGAGAGGCCCTGGGCGGCCGGATGTTTAATCTGGGCCGGGGCGATGAAGGCCGGTGCTCCGGCCGGACGCGGGGCCGGCGGACTCACCCGGGCGCCGGGGATCGTTGGCGGGCGCGTCGACTGGCGCGGTTGGGCGGCGACGGCGGCGCGCACCGCTTGCAGGCGTTGCGGAGGCGGGGCCGCTGGCCGCGTCGCCCTCTCCGCTACCGTGGCCCCGCCTAGGCGGGCGACGGGGGCCGGCCGCGGCAGCAGTTCCGGCGAGGCGGCGGCGGGCTTGGCGTTGGCCAGCATCTCGGGCCGGACCGGAGCCGCCGACCGGCCGACCGTGGCGCCGCTGGCCAGGGTCTCGGGTCGCACGGCCACAGCGGCTCTCGCGTTGCGCAGCTCGGTGACATTGGTGACGCGATTGACAGTGATGTTATTGATCACCGTGGTGTTCACATTGGTGATGTTGACCTGACGGATATAGGTCTCGCTCACCTGATAGGTCGGGCGGAAAACTTCGTTGGGGGCCAGGGGAATCCAGCCGATGGACCCGCCGAAGCCGCCAATGAAGGCGACGAGGGCGGGGGCATAGACCGGCTCGCGGGTCGGCGCGCCCGCCACCCAGCCCCAGCGCCCCTCGACCTGCACCCAGCGTCCATAGTGGAAGGGCGCGAAGCCCCACGGCTGGTCGTCGATCCAAGTGTAGCCCCACGGGGCCACATAGGCCCAATGGCCATAGCGATAGGGGGCCCAGTCGGCCGGCACGGCATTGGGGTACCAAACCCGGCCGTAGTCCGGGTCGTCGCTGAAGTCGCCGTTGGCGGCCAGCTCATCATAGCCGGTCAGCCCCGGCGAATAGTCCGCCTGATCGCGCCACTGCTCTCGCGACTCGCGCTGCCTGGCCCAGTCGTCGATGGAGGCGTCCTGGACATCAGTCATCTGGGGATCGTAGCCGGCGTAGATCACCGCCGCCGAGCCATCGCCCACGTCCATGTACCCTTCGGGGGCGGGCGCGCTGGCGTCACCCTGGAACACGGTGATCTCAACCGGCGGGTAGGAGCCGTCGTCGTTCATCGCCCCGACATCGAGACGATAGTCGCCCGGCGCGTTGATCAGCACGTCGCCGGCCGGAGTGGCAAGGGCGACGCCGCCGCGTGGCAGCTCCCATAAATGCAGGTTGATGGAGCCCTGCGGAATGCTGAGCCGGGTCTGGCCATAGGTGAGGGCGAGGACGTCGACCTCGGTGTCGGAGTCGGCGCTGACCTCCATCACGCCGACCTGAAGCTGGGCGCGGCCTTCGTCGCCGGTCCAGAAGGACTCGCCCTCGGTGACCGGATAGTTGCGGCTGGCGTAGGTCCAGTCCTGTTCGCCAGGCGGCAGGAAGGAGACATCGCCCTCGACGGCGCTGACGCGACCGACGCGACCGGGCGGATCGGCCAGGGCGGTGGAAGCAAGGAGGGCGAGGGCAAAACCGCCGGCGGCGGCCAGGGCCAGGGTCTTCATGATCAGGCTCCCGCAATAGTCACGCTGCGCACCTGTTGCGCGCGCGCTTCTGAACGGCCAGTGAACGCTCCCCGGCGGCGTTTGTTCAGGCAACAGGGCGAAGGCGGCTGAACGCGATCGGCCGGCGTGCGTTCTCAGCGTGACAAGCAAGGCGAGGGCCCATGCCAGTTGAAGCCTCGGTGGTGGGCGACCAGCGCTACAGTCGAGCGGCCATGTGGCTGCATTGGGGGATCGCGCTCCTGATCGTCATCCAGCTTTGTCTGGGCTGGTACATGAACGAAGTGCTGCCAGACCACAGCGCCGCCCAGGCCCAGGTGCGCACAATCCATATCTCGCTGGGCCTGAGCATCCTGCTGCTGGTCTTGATCCGGATCGCCTACCGGCTCACCCATCGCCCGCCGCCGCTGCCCGCGGCGATGCCGGCCTGGGAACGCTGGCTGGCGCGGATCACCCACCTGCTATTCTATCTGTTGATGCTGGCTCTGCCGCTGAGCGGCTGGGCGCTGGTCTCACTCGGAAACAACCCGATCCATTTCTGGGGGTTGCCGTGGCCGCATCTTCCCGGCGTCGGTCAGGTTTTCGGATCGCCGGCTTCGCGCTCGACAAGACACGCCCTGGCGCACGTGCACGTCTACATCCTGATCTGGATCGTGCTCGTAAATCTGGCGCTGCACGTCATGGGCGCGCTCTGGCATCAGTTCAAAGGCCCCGCGGTGCTGTGGCGGATGGCGCCGCTGAAGCCGCCGAGCGGCGCCTGACGCTGGCGGCCCAGATCCGGGGCGATGGTGGGCGCGGCTGGGATTGAACCAGCGACCCCTCGCGTGTGAAGCGAGTGCTCTCCCGCTGAGCTACGCGCCCGCTCAAGGGCAGGCGGCTATAGCCGCTGGGGCCGGCGCGAGCAAGGCGGCGCAGGCTGGAAGCAAGTCCGCAAAATGGCCGATGAGGATGTCGGGCGCGAGGGCCCGGGCCGGGATGTCCGTGTAGCCGAATTCAACCAGGATGAGGGGTATTCCGGCGCCGCGCGCGGCCCCGGCGTCGGAAGCCGAATCACCCACCATCACCGCCCGTAGCGGCGACCCATTGGCGGCTTCGATCGCCGCCAGCAGATGGGCTGGGTCGGGCTTGGCGGCGCCGGCGAGGTCCGGACCAACCACGGCGGCGAAGCGATCCAGCAGTCCCAGGGCCGCGAGCAGCGCGCGAGCGAGCTCGGTCTGTTTATTCGTGCAAATGGCCAAACGCGCGCCGCCGGCGATGAGGGCGTTCAGGGCCGCCGCCACGCCCGGAAAGGGCCGGCTTTCGACAGCGATGCGCGGACGGTAGAGGGCGGTGAGGCGCTCAGCCATGTCCGACAGGAGCGGTTCGCCTACGGAGACGCCGGCCGCCGCGAACGCTTTGATGAGCAGGGCGCGGCCGCCGCCGCCGATCATCGGACGCACCTGGTCGAGGGTGAGGGCCGGTAACTCCTGCTCGGCCAGGAGCGCATTGGCGGCGGCGGCGATATCGGCGGCGGTGTCGACCAGGGTTCCGTCGAGATCGAAGACGATGGTTGCGCCAGCCATGGCGTTCTCGATCAAGTGCGTAACTCCCGGTCGAAAGACGCGGCCTTTTTCGCTAAAGCCGCTCCCATGGCAAGGGTGAGGAGAGCGCCGTGACGGCTGACAAGCGCCCGCGGGCGGCGGTGATCCTGGCCGCGGGGCGCGGCGAGCGGATGAAATCGCCGTTGCCCAAGGTGCTGCACCCGGTCGGCGGCCGGACGATGCTCGACCATGTCATCGACACCGCGCAGGCGCTGGGGTGCGCGCCCATCGTCGTGGTGGTCGGCGCGCATGCCCCGGCGGTGGCGGCGCATGTGGAAGAGCGGCTGGGGGCGACGGCCGTGGCCGTCCAGGAGCCACCGCTGGGGACCGGTCACGCGGTCCTGGCGGCGCGGCCGGCGCTGCGTGGTTTTGCTGGCGACATTGTCGTCACCTACGCCGACGTACCGCTTCTGACAGCGAAGTCGATCGCCCCGCTGTTCGGCCTCCTGGAAGCTGGCGCGGCTATCGCCGTGCAAGGTTTTGAGGCGGCCGATCCGGGGGCCTATGGGCGACTGGTCATGGCCGGCGAGATGCTGGAGCAAATCGTCGAAGCCAAGGACGCCAGCCAGGACCAACTGGCGATCCGGCTTTGCAACTCGGGGGTGATGGCGGCGCCGGCCGATCTGCTGCTGCCACTCCTGGACAAGGTCGACAACGCCAACGCCAAGGGCGAATACTATCTGACCTCCGTGGTCGGTCTGGCCCGTGCGGCCGCGCTGGCGGTGCGCGTCAGCGTCGCCGACGAAGCCGAGCTGGCCGGTGTCAATTCCCAGGCTGAGCTGGCCTCGGTCGAGGCCCGGTTTCAGCACCGCCGGCGGACGGAGCTGATGTCCCGGGGGGTGACGATGACCGCGCCCGAAACGGTGCACCTGGCCTGGGACACCAAGGTCGGGGCTGGGGTCCGGATCGAGCCTTTTGTGGTTTTCGGACCCGGCGTCGAGATCGAGCCGGAAGCCAGGCTGCGGGCGTTTAGTCATATCGAGGGGGCCGTGGTGCGCGGCGGGGCGATCATCGGACCTTACGCCCGGCTCAGACCCGGAGCGGTGATCGGCGAGAACGCCCACATCGGCAACTTCGTTGAAGTGAAAAAGGTCAAGGTCGGCAAGGGGGCCAAGGCCAACCACCTCGCCTACCTCGGCGACGGCGAGGTCGGCGCCGGGGCCAACATCGGGGCCGGGACAATCTTCTGCAATTATGATGGCTTCGACAAATTTGAGACCTACGTCGGCGAGAACGCCTTCATCGGCTCCGATTCGGCCCTTGTGGCGCCAGTGCGCATTGGCGCCGGGGCCTATACGGGCTCGGGCTCGGTAATCACCCGCGATGTGGCCGCCGACGCCCTGGCGCTAGGTCGCGCCCAGCAGGTCGAGAAGCCGGGCTGGGCGATTGCTTTCAGGGCCCGCAAGCGCGCCGAAAAGGCAGTCAAATGAGCGCGACGGATGATCAGAAACGGGCGGCGGGCGAGGCGGCCGCGGAGCTGATCGAGGCCGGCATGACCATCGGGTTGGGCACCGGCTCGACCGCCGACTGGTTTGTCCGGGCCCTGGCCGAGCGGCGGCTCGACGTCTTGTGCGTGGCCACCTCCGAGGCGACGGCGACCCTGGCCGCGACGCTTGGCCTGCATCTGGCGACGCTGGACGAGGTGGAAGCCATCGATCTCACCGTCGACGGGGCCGACGAGATTGCGCCTGACCTGGCGCTGATCAAGGGCGCGGGCGCCGCGCTGCTGCGCGAGAAGCTGGTCTGGATGGCCTCGAAACGGTGCGTGGTCATCGCCGACGCGCGCAAACCGGTGGCGCAGCTCGGTGCGTTTAGCCTGCCGATTGAGGTGGTGCGGTTCGGCCATCGTCACACCGCCGCGCGGATTACCGCGGCGCTGGCGGCCCATGGCGTGACCGCACCGCCTAAGCTGCGGCTGAACCCCAAGGGCGATGGGCCGGCGATCACCGACAGCGGCAACGTACTCTATGACGCCGCCTGCGGAGTCATCGCCGATCCGCCCGCCTTGGCGGCGGCGCTCAAGGACCTCGTCGGGGTTGTCGAGCATGGCCTGTTCCTCGGTCTCGCCGAACGCGCGCTCATCGCCGACGGGTCTGGCGTGACCACCCTCTGGCCAAGGGGGGGCTAGATGGCGCGCTACGACTACGACCTGTTTGTGATCGGGGCTGGATCGGGCGGAGTGCGGGCCGCGCGCCTGGCGGCGATGTCGGGAGCGCGCGTCGCGGTGGCCGAGGAGCATCGGGTCGGCGGCACTTGCGTCATCCGAGGATGTATTCCCAAGAAATTCATGGTTTACGCCAGTGAATTTTCCTATCACTTCAAAGGCGCGGCCGATTTCGGATGGAGCGTCGGCAAGACGTCTTTCGACTGGCCAGCGTTCATCAACCGCAAGGATATCGAGATCGCCCGGCTTTCCGGGGTCTATGTCGCCAACCTCCAGAACGCTGGCGCGACTCTGCTGCATGGCCGCGCGCGCCTGATCGACGCCCACACCCTCACCATCGATGGCCAGTCGGTGACCGCCGACAAGGTGCTGATCGCCACCGGGGCATGGCCGACGCTGCCCGCTGACCTTCCCGGGAGCGAACACGCCATCACCTCCAATGAGGCTTTCCACCTCGAGGCTTTGCCGCGCCGGGCGGTGATCGCCGGCGGTGGTTATATCGCCACCGAATTCGCCGGCATCTTCAACGGCCTTGGGGTCGAGACCACGCTAGTCTACCGCGGCCCGATGATCCTGCGCGGCTTCGACGACGATGTCCGCGCTCAACTGACGCGCGAGCTGGAACGGCGCGGCGTCAAGGTGATCGTCGGCTGCCACCAGACCAAGCTGGAAAAGACCGCCAAGGGCATCGTCAGCCATCTTTCCAGCGGCCATAAGCTCTCCAGCGACGTCGCCCTGTTCGCCACCGGGAGGGCCCCCAACACCGGTGACCTTGGCCTCGAAGCGGCCGGCGTCGCCGTCAACGACGTCGGCGCGGTGATCGTCGACGACTATTCACGCACCAATATCGCCAACATCTGGGCGGTCGGCGATGTCACCGACCGGATCAATCTGACGCCAGTGGCTATCCGTGAGGCCGCGGCTTTCGCCAGCACCGAGTTTCAGGGCAAGCCCGTCGCCTTCGATCATCGCGACGTGGCCAGCGCCGTGTTTTCTCAACCGCCGGTGGGTTCCGTGGGGCTTAGCGAGGCTCAGGCGCGCCAGGGCGGGGGCAAAGTGATCGTCTATCGCGCCTTGTTCCGCCCGATGAAGGCCACCTTTCACGGTGGGGAAGAAAAGATGCTGATGAAGCTGATCGTCGACGGTGAGAGCGAGCGTGTTCTCGGCTGCCATATCGTCGGTCCGGACGCACCGGAGATGATCCAGATGGCCGCCATCGCCGTGCGCATGGGGATCACCAAGGCGCAGTGGGATGAGACCTGCGCCGTGCACCCGACCGCCGGCGAGGAACTGGTGACGATGCGCGAACCTTACGTGCCGAGCGAACTGTAGCCCGTCGGCCCGTCGCCTTGGCTTTGCCTTTCAGGCGGCCATGGTCTAAGTCCGCGCCTCCCGGCGTGAGCGGATTTTGATGACTAGCGAGCGGTGGGCGCCGGGCTCCTGGCGAGCCCGCGACGCCCGGCACATCCCGAGCGACTATCCCGATCCAGAGGCCGTGGCCCGGGTCGAGGCCGAGCTTGCCCGCATGCCTCCGCTAGTGTTCGCTGGAGAGGCGCGCCGCCTCAAGCATCTTTTGGGCGAAGTATCGGCCGGCCGCGCCTTTCTGCTGCAGGGCGGCGACTGCGCGGAGAGCTTCAAGGAATTCTCCGCCGACAGCATCCGCGACACCTTCCGGCTGATTCTGCAGATGGCGGTGGTGCTTACCTTCGCCGGCGGCAAGCCGGTGGTGAAAGTGGGACGCATGGCCGGACAATTCGCCAAGCCGCGCTCAGAGACCACCGAGAGCCAGAACGGGGTTACCCTGCCAGCCTATCGCGGCGACATCATCAACGGCATGGCCTTCGAAGCGGCCGAGCGCATCCCCGATCCGGAACGGCTGATGAAAGCCTATGGCCAGTCGGCGGCCACCCTCAATCTGCTGCGCGCCTTCGCCGGCGGTGGTTACGCCGATTTGCACAACATCCATCGTTGGACTCTGGGATTCGTCGATGGCAGCCCGCAGGGAGCCCGTTACGCCGAGCTCAGCGACAAGATCAGCGAAGCCCTCACATTCATGGAGGCGATTGGGGTCACGCCCGCCAGTCATCAGGACCTGGCCCGGGTCGAGTTCTTCACCTGTCATGAGGCCTTGCTGCTGGGATTCGAGGAAGCCCTGACCCGGGTCGATTCCACCTCCGGCGACTGGTACGACGTCTCGGCGCATCTGATTTGGATCGGCGAGCGCACCCGTCAGCTCGACGGCGCGCACGTCGAGTTCGCGCGCGGGGTGAAGAATCCCATCGGACTCAAGGTCGGCCCGACCTTGGAGGCGGCTGAGCTGCTGCGCCTCATCGACGTCCTCAACCCGGCCAATGAGGCCGGCCGGCTGACTCTTTATGGACGGTTCGGATCGGACCGGATCGGTGCGCGCCTGCCAGCCTTGATGCAGGCGACCCGGAGCGAGGGCCGCCAGGTGGTCTGGGCCATCGATCCGATGCACGGCAATACGCTCAAGGCCGCCAACGGCTACAAGACCCGGCCGTTCGAACGTATTCTCAGCGAAGTGCGCAGCTTCATCGAGATCTCCGAAGCCGAGGGCGTGCATCCCGGCGGGGTGCATCTGGAAATGACCGGCCGCAATGTCACCGAATGCACTGGCGGGGCGCGGGCTTTGAACGAGGGCGATCTCGCTGACCGCTACCACACCCATTGCGATCCGCGCCTCAACGGCGAGCAATCGCTGGAATTGGCCTTCCTGGTCGCCGAAAAGCTCAAGGCGCAGCGCGTCGGCGGCCTGGTTCAGGCGGCCGAATAGGCTAGCGGCGCCGCCCAGGCGCCGAGATCGGCCAACGCCCGGCGGCCGAGCGCCTGTCTGCGCGCTAAGGCGCGGTCGCCGCGTCGACGCGTCTCGCCCCGGGGCGGCGCCGCGATCGGCGGCAACAGGCCATAGTTGATGTTCATCGGCTGGAACGGCGCATCCGGCGAAGACAGGTGGCCGCCGGTGATGTGGGCCAGCAAAGCCCCGAGCGCGGTCGTGGGCGGTGGCGGACTGATCGGCCGCCCGGCGGCTTCGGCGGCCGCAAGTCGTCCGGCCAGGAGTCCGATCGCGGCGCTCTCGACATAACCCTCGACGCCGGTGATCTGGCCGGCGAAGCGCAGTCTCGGCAGGGCCTTCAGGCGCAGGCGCCCGTCGAGCACGCGTGGGCTGTCGAGAAAGGTGTTGCGATGTAGGCCGCCGAGCCTGGCGAAATTGGCTTTTTCCAGGCCGGGGATGGTGCGGAAGATTTCGGCTTGGGCCCCGTGCTTCAGCTTGGTCTGAAAGCCGACCATGTTCCATAAGGTTCCCAAGGCATTGTCCTGGCGTAGCTGGATCACCGCCCAGGGTTTTTCTCCTGGGCGGTGCGGGTTGGTGAGGCCAAACGGCTTCATCGGCCCGTGGCGAAGCGTCTCGCGACCCCGCTCGGCCATCACTTCGATAGGCAGGCAGCCTTCGAAATAGGGGACGTTTTCCCAGTCGCGGAACTCGGCCTTGGGACCGGCGAGCACGGCGTCGATGAAGGCCTCGTACTGGTCGCGGCTCAGGGGGCAGTTGATATAGGCGTCAGCGACGCCTGACGGTCCCGGCTTGTCATAGCGTGACTGGCGCCAAGCCACTCCCATGTCGATGCTCTCGATGCCGACGATCGGAGCGATGGCGTCGAAAAAGGCCAAGGCGGCGGCGCCGGTGAGCTCGGCGATCGCTCCCGCCAGCGTCGGCGAGGTGAGGGGTCCAGTGGCGACGATCACATTCGCCCACGTCGCGGGCGGCAGGCCGGCAATCTCGCCGCGGGCGATGGCGATGCCTGGATGCCCGGCGATGGCCGCGGTGACGGCGTCGGCGAAGCCTTCGCGGTCGACCGCCAACGCCCCGCCCGCCGGGGCTTGATGGGCGTCGGCGCAGGCCATGATCAATGACGACAGCGCGCGCATCTCGGCATGCAACAGGCCGACAGCGTTGCGCTCGGCGTCATCGGAGCGAAAGGAGTTGGAGCATACCAGCTCGGCGAACCGATCGGTCTGATGGGCGGGCGTCATCGTCAGCGGCCGCATCTCATGCAGCACCACCTGGCATCCCGCTTCGGCGGCCTGCCAGGCGGCCTCGCTTCCGGCCAAGCCGGCGCCAATCACATGGACGGTCTGCATCGCCGGTGGCTTAGCGCGCCCGGGCGGTCGAGGGTAGGGGTTCAGCTATGGGCCCAGGCCGCGTTCAGCCAGGCGCTGAGCTCGGCCGGCAGGTCGCCGTCGACGCGCACCCGCGAGGTCAGACGCTCCGACCAGGGCTCACGGCGCGGGGCTTCACGCCCCTCGGCGGCCGGCAGCGCTAGCCCGAGCATCAGCGCGCCGTCCTTCATCGGTCGGGCGGCGGCGAATTGAAACTGTCGTGACCAGGCGGTGTAGCCCTTGCGGGCGGTGCGTTTGACGCCGGCGAGTTGGCCGGCCAGGTCGTCGATGCATTCGTAAAGGGCTCGCGAAGCCGGGTCCGACCAAAGGCTTTCGACAAGCAATCGCGGCTCCGCCCAGGCGTTGCTGGCATCGAAAGCTTCGGCGAGGACCAGCGAGGCGCGGTTCTGGCCGAGGCCATGGTGCGCCTTGAACCACGCCAGCCGCGCTCGGTGTTTTGTCTCGGGGCACGTGCGGGCGATGGCTGTCCATTCGGCCAGGCTCTTGCCGGTCGCTTCCTCGAGGCCGGCGCGCATGGAGGCGAAATACAGCGCCTGCCGGTCGGTGAGATTGTCGGCCATGGCCGAGGCCCCTGTCAGCTTGCTAAAGCGATAATTTAGCAGCTTTGCGGGAGGCGATCATGAGTCTCGACGGCGCCTACGATCCCGACAATATCTTCGCCCGCATCCTGCGCGGGGAGGTCCCGTGCGCCAAGGTCTTCGAGGACGCCGACACCTTGGCGTTCATGGACGCTTTTCCCCAGGCGCGGGGTCACAGCCTGGTGATCCACAAGCGCTCACGCGCCCGCAATCTGCTGGATGTCGCTCCAGAGGAGTTGCAGGCGGTGATGCTCTCGGTCCAGCGCCTCGTCCGGGCGGTGCATAGGGCTCTGGGGCCGGACGGCGTCCTGGTCAGTCAGTTCAATGGCGCCGCCGCCGGACAGACCATCTTTCATTTGCACGTGCACGTCATTCCCCGCTGGGCCGGCGCGCCGCTTGGTCGCCACGGCGGCGGCATGGCCGATCCGGCGGAATTGCAAGCTCTGGCGAGCAGGATCGCGGCGGCAAGCTGACCGCGGCTCAGGGGCCGGAGATCACGCCGACGCGCTGGCCCTCGACATTGAAGGTCTCGCCGGTCTTCACCGTGCCGTCGGCGTTGAAATCGAAGACGCCGCGCTTGTGGCCCTCCTTGTCCTCGACCACGGCGTGCTCGACGTAGCGGCCATCGGCATTGTTGCCGTAGGAAAAGGCGCCATAGATGTATCCGCCGTCCACCGCCGCCTTCATCGTCATATAGGCGCGAAAGGCGGTGGTCTGGCCGTTGCCGGTGACGTCGCCTGCGCCGTTGACCTTGACTTCGTAAAGCGGCAGGTCGAAGTCCTTGCAAAACCATACAATCTTCGCGTCGAGCGGATTGTTGGAATCGTCCAGGCTCACCGAGTCCTCGATTTTATTGCAGCCGGCCACGCCATATTGACCGTGCAGCGCATCGAGGCGGGAGTGATAGGCCGACAGGCTCATCGTCGGAGTCGTCGCCGCGCCAAAGGATGCGCTCGCCAAATCGATGGCGCACATTGTCCCCTGCGTCGCATGCGGGCCGCAGCCGACGCCGGCCTGCTTGGCCACCGGAGAGAAGATGTCAGAGCGATGCAGCCTGGTCAGAAGACCATCGTCGATGATCAATTGGCGCACGACGGCTGCCGCGACCGCCTGTCGGTAGGCGATGACTTCGCCCATGTAGCTGGCGATGAAACAGGACGCTTTCAGGCGCTGGGAAAGGTCTTTGCCGTCCGGACCCGTATGGCCCATGACGCCGGCCGGTCCGGCCTGGGCGACAAACGTCGTGGCTGTTTCGGTCAGAACGGGATTGGCGAGGAGCGGCGGCAACGGTGGCTGCTTGGTCAGAAAGGCGATCGCGTTGTCGACCGCGGTGACGCCCTCATTGGTGGCGATCAAGGGCCGCCCCGGCTCCTTGACCAGATTGCCGTGGAAATAGGTGCGGTAGGCGTCCAGACTCCGGGCGTAGGCGCCTGGATCGGCCCGGGCGGCATTGAGATCGTCCAGCACCGCCTGGGAAAAGGCGGTCATGGGCGAAAGCGGCTGGCCGTTGCAGGCGGTCATACGAACCGAAGGCGGAGGCGGCGCGGGCGGCGGGCAGGGGACGCGAACGAAAGTCCGGCCCGTCTGACCATCCACGACATGATTTGGATCGGGATTGCTAAAGCGACCGCCTGGGGTCGAACCCCCGCCTGGAAGCCAACCGCCAGGACCAGTCGGGACGGCCTTACCGGTCGCCGCATCGATCCAAGCGAAGCAGCCACCGTTGACTGGGGCCGGTTGTGGCGCGACCGGGGTGGGAGCTTGCGCGGTGCGGGTCGCGGGCGATTGGCAATGTTTCCAGGCCATTGAGCGGAAGTAGGCAAGCGCCTTGTCGATCGAGATGCTGTCGCTGTAGCTCTGGCCGTAGGGACTATTGGTGCTGCGCTGACGGTCGATCTCTTTTTCGATGGCGGCCGGGTCCTTGCCACTGGCCTTCAGATCCTGGATCGCCTGCTGACGCGCCGCCGTTTCCCGTTGCCGCGCGATCTCGGCCAAGGCCTCAAAGTTCTTCAAGTCGTGTTCGAAGGCGTCGCGCCGGCAGCCCTTCCACTCAGCTTCCAGCTTGATTGCGTAGGTCAGTTCCTTGGCGGCTAAATCGGCGCTGTAGATGCCCTTCTCGCGACCGCGCTCTGGGAACGCGGGATAGTCCTGAGCAAGGAGCCCGGTCGCCGCCGCCACGGCTAAAGCGATCACGGCCGCCCCCAGGACGCCGAACGGCCACGTCCGCATGATCTCGCCCTCCCAAGCCTGGGGAGACTACGCCGGTCGAGGCCTCGGGGCGAGAGGGACGGTCAGACCAGCGCCGGCTCCCCAGGATCGGAGCCTTGCGGCGCGGAGCGGGCTGGGGGCGCGATCTTGGGATCGATCTCAAACGTCAGCTTGCCGTCCTTCAGATCGACCTTGACGTGGCCGCCCTTGGCGAGGCGTCCGAACAGGATGTCATCGGCCAGCGGCCGCTTGATCTGCTCCTGGATCACCCGGCCGAGCGGCCTGGCGCCGTAGAGTTCGTCGAAACCGTTCTTGGCCAGCCAGTCAATTGCCGCGTCGGTGCTTTCGATGGTCACATTGCGGTCGGCGAGCTGGGCCTCGAGCTGCAGGATGAACTTCTGGACGACCTGACGGATCACTTCCGGGGTCAGCGACTTGAAGCCGACGACCGCGTCGAGGCGGTTGCGGAACTCGGGCGTGAACAGGCGCTTGATCGCTTCCTCGTCCTGGCCCTCGAGCTTGCCGCGGCCGAAACCAATCGAATTGCGCTGGCCGTCGGCCGCCCCAGCGTTGGTGGTCATGATCAGCACGACGTTGCGGAAATCGACCTTCTTGCCGTTGGCGTCGGTGAGCGCCCCATGGTCCATCACCTGCAGCAGGATGTTGAAAACGTCCTGGTGGGCTTTTTCGATCTCATCGAGCAGCACCACGGCGTGAGGATGCTGATCGACCGCGTCGGTGAGGAGCCCTCCCTGATCGAAGCCGACGTAGCCTGGCGGCGCGCCGATCAGCCGGCTCACCGTATGGCGTTCCATGTATTCGCTCATATCGAAGCGCAGCAGTTCGATGCCGAGCGTCAGAGCAAGCTGGCGCGCCGTCTCGGTCTTGCCGGTGCCGGTTGGGCCGGAGAACAGATAGGAGCCGATCGGCTTGTCAGCTTCGCGTAGCCCGGCCCTGGCCATCTTCATCGAGCTGGAAAGCTGCTTGATCGCCTCTTCCTGGCCGAATACGGCGCTGGAGAGATCAGACTCAAGCTGACGCAGCGCCTCGGTGTCGGTCTTGGAGACCGACTTGGGAGGGATGCGGGCGATCTTGGCGACGATGGTTTCGATCTCCTTGACCCCGATAATCTTTTTGCGCCGCATCTCGGGGAGAAGCATCTGCGAGGCCCCGGCCTCGTCGATGACGTCGATGGCCTTGTCCGGAAGTTTTCGATCGGTGACGTATTTGGCTGAAAGCTCAACCGCCGCTTTCAGCGCCTCGGCGGTGTACTTGAGCTTGTGGAATTCCTCGTAATAGCTCTTCAGACCCTTGAGGATCTTGATGGTGTCGTCGATCGACGGCTCGTTGACGTCGATCTTCTGGAACCGGCGCACCAGAGCTCGGTCCTTCTCGAAATGCTGGCGAAACTCCTTGTAGGTCGTCGAACCCATGCATCGGAGCGTGCCCGAGGCCAGGGCCGGCTTCAGCAGGTTGGAGGCGTCCATGGCCCCGCCGCTGGTCGCTCCGGCGCCGATCACGGTGTGGATTTCGTCAATGAACAGGATCGCCCCGACGTGGTGTTCGAGCTCCTTGATGACCTGCTTGACCCGTTCCTCGAAATCGCCGCGGTAGCGGGTGCCGGCCAACAGCGATCCCATGTCGAGGCTGAAGATGGTCGCGTCAGCCAGGACGTCGGGCACCTGTTTGCTGACGATCTTGCGCGCCAGACCCTCGGCGATGGCGGTCTTGCCGACCCCAGGATCGCCGACCAGAAGGGGATTGTTCTTGTTGCGACGACACAGGATCTGGATGCAGCGCTCGACCTCGCTGGTGCGGCCTATCAGCGGGTCGACCTTGCCCTGGCGGGCCTTCTCGTTGAGGTTGACGCAATAGGCTTCCAGCGCCTCGCCGCCAGTCTTGACCTGGGCCTTTTCCTCGTCCTCGCCGGCCCCTTTAACCGGTCGGGGCTCGGAGGCCCCGGCCTTCTTGGCGATACCGTGGGCGATGAAATTGACGGCGTCGTAGCGAGTCATCTCCTGCTGCTGCAGGAAATAGGCGGCATGGCTCTCGCGCTCGGAAAATACGGCGACCAGGACATTGGCGCCATTGACGTCGTCGCGGCCCGATGACTGCACGTGAATGACGGCGCGCTGGATGACGCGTTGGAATCCGGCCGTCGGCTTCGCGTCCTCGCCGTCATCGACGACCAGGGATTTCAACTCGGTGTCGACATAGTGGGTCAGATTCTTGCGCAGGGTCTCGAGATCGACATCGCAGGCGCGCATCACCGCCGAGGCGTCGGCGTCGTCGACGAGCGACAGCAGCAGGTGCTCAAGCGTGGCGTATTCGTGCTTACGCTGGGTGGCGTAAGCAACCGCCCGATGCAGCGATTCTTCGAGATTGCGCGACAGGGAGGGCAAGTCTCAGTCCTTTTCCATAGTGCACTGCAACGGGTGCTGGTGACGGCGGGCGGCTTCGATAACCTGGGCGACCTTGGTCTCAGCGACCTCGTAGGTGAAAACCCCGCATACCCCGACGCCGTTCTGATGGACGTGCAGCATGATGCGGACCGCGGTTTCGCGCGACTTGTTGAAATAGCGCTCCAAAACGTAGGTGACGAATTCCATTGGCGTGTAGTCGTCATTGAGAATCAGCACGCGGTACATCGATGGCTTTTGCGTCTTGGTCTTGGTGCGGGTGACGACGGCGGTGCCGGTCCCGTTCCCTTGCCCATTCTGCTGTTTGTCAGCCACTCAGAAACTCTCCAGCGCGGGCGACGCCTCCGCCCTGGCGCTCTCTAGATATGGAATGTTCGCCGCAATGAAAGATCGGTTCAAGTCCCTGGCCATCACTTCCCTGAGGGCGGGCGCCGCACGGGGCCTAGCAAACGCCCGCTGACCGCCGCCCTGACTCCGAAGCGGCGGCGCAGCTCGTCGGCCAGAACCTCGCTGCGCCGCGCCCGGCGCTCGGCGTCGGCGAACAGCAGCGTCTCGCCGTCTTGGGCCGGTTCGAGTTCGGTCAAGCCGACGCCAATCAGCCGCCAGGCCGTAGCCCCGACTTCTGGCGTTAGCAGGGCGCGGGCCTGCTGGAACAGAATCGCCGACGTCTGAGTCGCTGCCGGCAGCGTGCGCCGGCGGGTCAGGGTGCGAAAGTCGGACCGGCGTAGCTTTAGCGTCGCCACCTTGCCGGCCACGCTCTGTTCGCGGGCGATACGCGCCACTTTGTCGCATAGCCGGGCGAGCTGGTTTTCCAGGTCGTCGAGGCGATGAAGATCGACGGCGAAGGTGGTTTCGGCGCTGATGCTCTTTCGCGCTTCGCCCGGATCGACCCGGCGCGAGTCGAGCCCTTGGGCGAGGCGAACGAGCCACGGGCCGCGCGAGCCGAAACGGCGACTGAGAGCGGCTGGGTCGGCGGCGGTTAGGTCGGCCACCTTGCGCAGTCCGGCCTCGGCAAGGGCGGCGGCGAAGGCCGGTCCGACCCCCGGCAGTACGGTGATTGGCATGGACGCCAGCACGGTCTGCGCATCGGCATTGCCGATCACTGCGAAGCCGCGGGGCTTGTCCATGTCTGACGCCACCTTGGCGAGGAAACGATTGGCGGCCAGCCCGACCGAAATGGTCACGCCAATGTCGCGCTCGACCTCATGCTGCAGACGCGCCAGGCTGACCGCCGGAACCGCGCCGTGCAAACGCTCGGTGCCTGCTAGGTCAAGCCACGCCTCGTCGAGCGATAGGGTCTGGACCAGTGGGGTGAGGGTCCGCGCCTTGTCGAAGATGCGCCGGCTCGCCTCGCGGTATTTGCTGAAATCGCACGGCAGAATGATGGCCTCGGGGCACAAGCGCCGCGCCTGGCCCATGGGCATGGCCGAGCGCACCCCCGAGAGGCGGGCGACATAGCAGGCGGTGGTCACCACGCCGCGGACCTGGCCGCCGACAATCACCGGCCGGTCGCGCAACTCCGGGCGATCGCGCTTTTCCACCGAGGCGTAGAAGGCGTCGCAGTCGATATGGGCGATGGTCAGAGTGTCCAATTCCGGGTGGCCGATGAGGCGCGCGGAGCGGCACTTCGGACACCGCGGCGCTGGGTCCGCGAACCTGTTCAAACAGTCGCGACACAGGCCGCTCATAACAGGCCGAGGCGGCGGGCGATGGCCGGTCCGAGTTGGGCCCAGTCGTCAATACGCGTGTGCCGTTCTGGCGCCTCGGGTGCGAAAGGACGCAAGCGTTCGTCGGCGACAAGTTGGAACCGGGCCACGTCGGGGGCGGCCTGGGCCGCCGAATCGAGATGCGGCAGCAGATCGTCGACAAAGGCGGCAGGGCCGCTTGTCTGAGCCGCCAACGCGGCCACTGCCGGTCC
>DATBOH010000036.1:0-4811 GCA_036553915.1 Caulobacteraceae bacterium
CGCCATCGTGGACGACCACATCGGCCGGGTGAATGACCCGCCCGTCGGCCGCGATCGTGTCGGTGAGATCGAGCAGCCCCTCCAGAAACGTCCTATAGGCCCCTATGGCCTCGGCGCGCACCGCCTCGGGCGTTCCGCTGCGGGGCAACCGCTTAGGATAGAACCCGCCCTTCGAGCCGACCGGAACAATCACCGCATTCTTGACCTGCTGAGCCTTCACCAGGCCCAGAACCTCGGTGCGGTAGTCGTCGGGCCGGTCGGACCAGCGAAGGCCCCCTCGGGCCACCGGTCCCAGGCGAAGATGCACGCCCTCGACCCGCGGCGAGGCGACAAAGATCTCGCGATACGGCTTTGGGGCGGGCAGATCGACAAGTTCACGGCTGGCGACTTTGAAGCTGATGTAAGGCTTGGGGCCGCCGCCGGCGCCGGGCTGGTAATAGTTGGTTCGTGTGATCGCCAGAACCAGGGCCGCCATGCGCCGCAGCACGCGGTCATGATCGAGACTCTCGACGGCGCGCAACGCTTCTTCGATGTCGCCCCACAAGGCTTCAGCCTGGCGCCCTCGGGATTCCAGGCTGGCCCCAGAGGCGGGGTCCAGGCGCACCGTGAACAGGTCGAGGAGCAGCTTGGCCACGTGTGGGTGGGCGGCCACGGCCTGGGCTTGAACCGACGGGCGCGGATCCAATCCTGATTGATGGCGGTATCGGGCCAAGGCTCGGACCAGTGAGGCCTGGCGCCAGGAAACGCCCAACTCGAGAACCAGGCGATTGAAGCCGTCGCTTTCGATGTCGCCGTTCCAGGCGGCCTTGAACGTGGCTTCAAAGGGCTCGCGGCGCTCCTTGAATGAAAGCCCTTCGCCGGCCGGATCTTCGACGATGAATTCGTGCACCCATACCGGCATCGGGCCGCGGCCGGCGTCGCGCACCGGGAAGCCCTCTTCGACAAGGGCGTCGAGTCCCATGTCACCCAGGATCGGCAGCACGCGCGCCAGGGCCGCCGGGCTCTCGCCGCGCCGATAGAGCTTGAAGCGGAATTGCAGCGGCGAATCGATCGGGGTTCGGTAGGCGCGAACCGCGATCGTATCACCTTGGCCAAGGCGTCCGATCGCCAAGGCGTCGAGCAGCGCTTCGCTGGCGCTGTACCGGTCGCGATAGCCGGCCGGAAAGGCGCCGGCGAATGCGGCGGTCAAGCTTGAGATTTCTTCGCCATCAGAAATCGACTGGCGGATCGCGGCTTCGAAATCGTCGGTCCAGGTTCGCGCCAGCCGGCTCGCCTCGGCTTCCAGCAACGCAAGGTCAGCGTCGACATAGCCGTCGGCCGGGACGCCGATGATGTAGTGGATGCGCGACAGGGGCTCGTCCGAATAGCTGGGCACGCAGGCCGAGACATGCCCGCCGAACGCCTTGGCGAACAACGCTCCAGCACGCGCGCCCAGACGCTCGTCGTAGCGGTCGCGGGGGACATACATCAGGATTGAGACAAACCGGTCGTAGGGATCGCGACGCACGAAAAGCTTGACCCTGGGCCGATCCATCAAATGCAGGATGTCGAGCGCCGTGGAGCGCAGTTCCTGGGCGGTCACCTGGAAGAGTTCGTCGCGCGGAAACGTTTCCAGGATGTAGGCGAGGCGCTGGGCATTGTGGCTTCCGGGCGCGAAGCCGGCCTCGGACATCACCTGGGCTATCTTGCCCCGAAGTAGCGGAACATCGCGCGCCGGCTCCTCATAGGCCTGAGCCGTGAACAGCCCGACGAACCGGGTCTCGCCCACCGGCTCGCCGCTCGGCCCGTGGCGGCGCACGCCGATGTAGTCCAGGTGCGCCCGGCGGTGAACGCGCGAGCGTAGATTGGCTTTCGCCACCAGCACCGGCGCCGCCACCTCCGTGCGCCAGCGAACAGAGGTCGCCAGCACCGAGGGCTCGCTCGAGCGTCGGAGCACATGTCGGTCTGGATCGCGCAGCAGGCCAAGGCCGGTACCGGCGTCATAGATCGGCTCCTCAGCCGAATAGGCGCCGTCAGCGTCTCGGGGATAGGTGTAGACGCGGGCGCCCAGCAAGATCAGGTTGCCGGCCGCGATCCAGCGCAGGAAGGCAAGGTCCTCGGCCATAGCTTCGCGCCCAATGGCCTTGCCGAGCTTCGGCGTCGCCTTTTCGAGGTCAGCGATCGTGGCGTCGAGAAGCTCACGCATGGCGCCGGCGTCGGCTACCGCCGCATGGACGTCCGCAAGCGTGGCGTGCAACCGCGTCACGAGCGTTGCGCGCCGTTTCGAACTGAGCGGCTCCAGCCACACCTGGATCATCGACACCCGCCCGCTGGCCATCGCCACGATCGGATGGAACATCGCCTTGACCTCGGCCCCGGCCTCGCTCACCTCGGCCATCACGCTGTCGACCAGGAATGGCGCGTCAGGCTGGGCGATCTCCAAGGTGTCGAGACCGAGATCGCGGCCATCGGCGCCTTTCGCGGGCGTGATGCGGATGCGCGTTGACGCTGCATCGCCGTCGTGCGCGAACCGCCAGAAGCTCGCCAGCGAGGACGCCAGATCGCCTTCATCGAGCCCGATAAGCTCGCCCGACCGGAAGTCCCCGAGCACCTTGGCGAGAAAGTCGGCGCCGTCTGCCTCGGAGAGCCCCAGCGCTGCGGTGAAGGCTGGGTGAACGGCGGTGAGGCTGAAGACCCCCACGGGCGGCTTTTCCGACGTCATCCGACCCCTCTTAAGCGCTCACGCAATCATTTTGAACCGCGCCAGCGCCTGTTTTCGATCGTCCAGTGCTAGCGATTTGCAGGCGAAGCCGCCGCGTCGGCGCCCAAAGCTTGCGGATCTCCGTCGCCGGACAGGAGGATGGCGATCCAGCGCGATCCGTCGAACTGCGCCAGAATGACCATCGTCAGCACGGTCAGCGGGGTCGACAGGAACATGCCCGGCAGCCCCCATATCGTGCCCCAAAAGGCCAAAGACAGCATGACGATCAGCGGGTCCATGTTCAGGCTGTCACCTTGCATGCGCGGCAAGACGATATTGCCGACCACGAAGGCGATGGCGAACAGACCGCCCAGGATCGCCAGCGCCTCGGTCCATTGACCAAACTGAAGTAGGGCGAACAGCGCCGGCAGGGCTATGGCGGCCACCGCGCCCAGGATGGGAATATAGTTGAGCGCGAAAACCAGAAAGGCCCAGAAGAAGGCATGTTCGAGACCCACCAGCATCATCACCGCGAACGAGCCGGCGGCGATGATCGCTCCGGTGACCGTCTGAATCCACAGATAGCGGCCGATGGCGTTGCGGACATGCAGGAAGACGTTCAGGGCGTCATGGCGAGCTTCGCGGGACGCGAACAACTTGATCGTCTTGCGCTCGAAAGCGTGACGTGAGGCGATCAGGAACCCGAGATAGATGAGCACCAGCACCGCGGTCGAGCCGAAATTCTGGAGGGCCTGGGCGATGGCGCCAGCATATTGCATCGGATCGAGGCGACTTAGGATCTGGCCCACCGACTGGGGCGTGTGCGGGCCCAGCCTTGCCGCCACCTGGGCGATCAAGGCGTTGAGCTTCGGCTCGTCGCGTCCCAGTGTGGCGACAAAGCTTTCAGCATTGGTAGCCACCAGAAGGGCTGAAAGGATGACCAGCACAGCGGAAACCGCAATGGCCGCGAAAATGGCAAGGCGTGGGTGCAGCCTCGGCGCCCGGGCCAGAATCGCCCGGCCGAAGCCGTCGACCATCACGGCCAGAAAGATCGCCAGCAGCAGCGGCGTGATGATCGCCCCCATCCAGTGGAGGGCCGCGCCGGCGACGATCACGGCGATCAGCACCAGGGCGTTGCGGGCGGTGGCGGAGGCGGGGGGCGGCGCCAACATGAGTCTCCTGTCCGACAAGCCTAAGCCAGAGTGCGGACCTAGGCCATGATCGCGCTGGTGACCACGGCCGATGTGGTCAAACTCGGAGCGATTTCCGCTGTGCTGAAGCGCGGCGGCGTCGCTTTTGAGGTTTTCGATGCCGCCTCGGCTCAACTCTGGGGAAGTTTCATCCCCAGCCGCCTGATGGTCGACAGCGAGGATGCCGATCGCGCTCGGCGATTGCTGCGCGAAGCGGGCTTCGCCGAGGCGGCCGACGGCGACTGGGACCTGCGGAACGGCGGCGCCGACGCTTGACCGGCCCCGGAGGGAGGGGCATGGGGGGCCAAAGCACTAGAGGAAGTCTGAACATGCGCATTGCCGGCTGGGCCGTCGCCCTGATGGTCCTTCTCGCAACGCCGGGCCTGGCTTCAGCCGCCGGCAAGGACACCGTGACCAAGGAGAGCCGCGCCAAGGGCATGGCTGACGCTCCAGCGCTCGCCAAGGCGGCGGGGTCGGATTGCCAGGTGGCCGACGCCCGCTACGTTGGCCAGGCCGCTGACCCGAAAACCAAGGTCAAGACGTCGCTCTACGAGGTGGCCTGCGCCGGCAGCGAAGGCCTGCTCATTGAATCGGTCAGCGACCAACCGGCGCCCCAGGCTTTTACCTGCATGGAAGCGGCAAGCGCAGCCGCCTCGGGCAACAAGACCGCCAACCAATGCATCCTTCCGGCCAACGCCGACCCCAAGACGGGGCTTCTGCCGTTTGTCAAAAAGGCCGGGGTCGATTGCACGCCGGATAGAATTCGCGCCTTCGGCCATTCCTCCACGACCGCGTTCTTCGAGCTCGCCTGCCATGAGGGCGCGCCCGGCTATGTGCTTGAAACCGCCTCCCCCCCAAGCCTTGAAAAGCCGGTCACCGCCGAATCCTGCCTGATGTTCGATCCGAACACCCCGGTGCATTGCGAACTCACCGACCGCGCG
>DATBOH010000112.1:0-24320 GCA_036553915.1 Caulobacteraceae bacterium
GGCTTGCGGCGCGCATCGCCCGCTTCCAGCCTGACCTTGTCATCGCCGTCGGCGGCTTTCATACGCCGCGCGCGGTTTTGGCGGCGATCGGATCGCTCAAGCGCCGCCCGCCGGTGGTTGGCTGGGTAGGCGATATCTTCACCCCTGGCGATGGCGACCGCGCCGAGCACTACGACCTGATCGCCTATACCGACAGCGCCCTCGTCCGTCGCCATGGCGAGCTGGGCCTCAAGGCGCAGGCAGCGTTCGCGCCGCACGCCGTCGTCCAGCGGCGGTCTCCACCATCGATGACCCGGCGTCAGCGCCTGATGTTCTTGGCCACCCCGACGCCAGGACGGCGAGCGGCGATCGAAGCGCTGACCTCGCCGCTGACCCTCTATGGGCGCGGCTGGCCCTCGGACGCCCGGCGCGAGGCGGTGTCGCGCCGCATTCGCCCCAGTGAGATTTTGGGCCTCTATGCAACGCACCTGGCCGCCCTCAATATACGCAGCGACAACAATGTGATCGACGGATTGAACCAACGCAATTTCCAGCCGGCGCTGACATCGACGCCGCTGATTGCCGACGATCAAGCCGATCTGCCGCTGTGCTTCGAGCCCGGCCGGGAGGTTCTGGTTTGGCGCCAGCCAGCCGAGATCGACGCGCACTTCGAGCGCCTGCGTCGCAGCCCTGACGAGGCCCGCGCCATCGGCCAGGCCTTTCGCCATCGCGTCCTTGCCGAACACACCTATGGGCGCCGGCTGGAGAGCATGCGCCAGGCGCTGGGGGTCTGAGGTGCTGATCCGAGATCTTGCCGATGACGACATCGATGCTTTGGTCGAGATCTATGGCCACCACGTCCACCAGGGATTCGGCACCTTCGAGGAAGTTCCGCCGAGCGGGGATGAAATGGCCACACGCGTGGCGGCCGTTCGCGCCGCTGGCCTGCCCTGGCTGGCGGCGGAGGAAGACGGCCGGTTGTCCGGCTATGCCTATGCCTCCGCTTTCAGGCCGCGCAGCGCCTATCGGTACACGGCCGAGGACAGCGTCTATGTGGCGCCCTGGGCGCACGGCCGCGGCGTCGGCCGGGCCCTGCTCGGCGAACTGCTCGCCAGGTGCCAGGGGCTTGGCCTTCGCCAGATGCTGGCGGTGATTGGTGACAGCGGCAATGTGGCCTCCATCGCCCTGCACCGCAGCCTCGGTTTCGAGACCATTGGCATCGCCCGCGATATCGGTTTCAAACACGGACGCTGGCTGGATGTCGTCTGGATGCAGCGGTCATTGGTCGATCCCGCAGGCATCTGACGTCGCGCCGCTCGACGGGTTCGAAGCTGGCTGGGGAACTAGGACTCGAACCTAGAATGACGGTACCAAAAACCGCAGTGTTACCATTACACCATTCCCCAGCGGCTTGGCCGCCGGCGGCGCTGGCCGCGCGAGCGCGGTGGGATAGCGCAGGCGCCTTGGCTATGCAACGGCGAGGCCGGCGCTGGCATTCTTGCGACCCCTGGGGGGCTCCTCTATAAGGCCCGCTCTTCAATCGGAGTGTGGCTCAGTCTGGTAGAGCACCGCGTTCGGGACGCGGGGGTCGCAGGTTCGAATCCTGCCACTCCGACCAAATCTTTCAGTAACTTGCCGCTATTGCTCCGGGGTTCGCCCGAGCTCAATTGCGCTTTGGGCCGGACAGACCGCTCGCAACGCTGACCGCGAAATGATACCGCTCAAGCGGCGGGAGGGCGGACATGATGATTCGACTTTTGATCGCGTGCGCGTCGCTTGGCCTTTTGTCCTCGGCGTCGCCGGCGATCGCCCAGGGACGGTCGCTGGAAAGCAGCCTCAACTTCATCCGCGACCAGATCGTCTCTCAGGGGCGGATTGACTATGTCGCCAATCTTCATGACTCGGCGACGAACCAGTCCTGGACCAATCAATTCTCGGCCCTGGCCTCCAACGTCACCGTCGATGTTTCCGGGTGCCGGATTGGTTTCCATTGGTTTACCAGCCTCGACGGCAAGACCGTGCAAGATATGGATGGCGGCCTGCCGCTGCGGCTGGCCAGCGCCGTCTCAGTAGTCAACCGCGAGCAGGAGATCCGATCCCAGGTCGTCGAAGCCGGTCACCCAACCTGGGTCGCCACAGTCAGTCCTGCGGTCTGGGTCGTGACGGTGAAGACCTCGACCAAATCCCATGTCCTGGACTTCACCAATCAGGATACCGCCGAAAGGGCGGTCCGCGCCATCGATCACGTGATGGATCTGTGCGGCTCGCCAAAGGAAAAATTCTAGGCCGGCGACGCATCTCGCCACTCGGAATCCTTCAAAATCGTGGCGTTCATCGGCCGTTCCGTTATGGCATCGGGGTCAAGCGGGGCGCACGACGGCGTCGACCCAAGAAAGCGTGGCGATGAAGCAGTTCCTGATCACCGTGGCCGGCGTCCTGGTCGGCTTGCTGCTGTTCGCCGGCCTGACGCCCTTCATCCTGCTTGGAGTTGTGGCGGCGGCGGCCCGGCCGACCCCAACCCCGGCCCGCACGGTGCTGCTTATCGATCTGCGCGGCGCGCTCACTGACCAAGCCAGCCGCAATCCTTTCGCGCTGCTGAGTGGGCGCACCCAATCGGTGATGGGCATCGAACAAACCCTCCGCCAGGCCGAGAACGATGAGCGCGTGCGCGGCGTCTTCGTACGTCTGCCCGAGACCGGCATGGCCCCGGCGGCCGCCGACGAACTGCGCGAGGCGTTCAAGGCCTTTCACCGCCACGGCAAGTTTGTCATCGCTCACAGCCAGGGCCTGTACGCCGCCGGAGCGATCGCCTCGACCTACGAACTGGCCGCCTCGGCGGGCGAGCTGTGGATGCAGCCGGGGTCGGCCTTCCAGGTCACCGGAATGGCCAATGAGGATCTGTTCTTCAAGCGCGCCTTCGATCGCTTTGGCGTCGTCGCTGATTTTCAGCAGCGCTACGAATATAAGAACGCCGTCAATCCCTATCTCTATGATGACTATACGCCGGCGCACCGAACCGCCGAGCTTGGCTGGATGACCTCGGTCTACGCCAGCGCCCTGCAGGCTGCTGCCGCCGACCGGTCCAAGCCGTTCGACATGATCAAGACGACACTCGAAGCCGGCCCGTATTCGGCCGAGGAGGCCAAATCCAAAGGCCTCGTCGATCGCATCGGCTTGCCGCAGGAGGCCGAGGCCGCCGCCCTCGCCCAGGCTGGCGACGGCGCCAAGCTGGTCGATATCGCCGACTACAAAGGCAACGGCTTCGCCGATCGCACCGGTCCCAAGATCGCGGTGATCAGTGCCGAGGGCGCGATCATGACCGGTCCCAGCGGTGGCGCCAGCCCGCTGGGCGGCGAATCCGCCATTCGTTCGGATGAGGTCGCCAAAGCCTTTTATCGCGCCATCGACGACAGCCAGGTGAGGGCGATCGTGTTCCGGCTATCGTCGCCGGGCGGTTCCGACAGCGCCTCCGAGCAGATACTGGCCGCGGTGCGGGCCGCCCGCGCCGCCGGCAAGCCGGTGGTCGTCAGCATGGGTGTCTATGGAGCCTCAGGCGGCTATTGGGTGTCATCGGACGCCAACGCCATCGTCGCCGAGCCGACAACGCTCACCGGATCGATCGGGGTGTTCGGCGGCAAGCTTGTGATCGGTCCGGCGCTGGCGAAATTCGGCGTGGACATGCGCGGCCTTTCGGTCGGCGGCCCTTTCGCTTCCTCCGGAGCCGGCGGCCAACCGATGAGCGCCCAACAACATGCGGTGTTCTCGAACTGGATGGACCGGATCTACAACGGCTTTATCGGGCGGGTGGCCGAGGGCCGCCACCTGCCGGTCGACAAGGTCGCCGCGATCGCCCGCGGCCGGGTGTGGACCGGCGCACAGGCGGCCGGACTGGGCTTGGTCGACCAGCTCGGCGGTTTCTACGACGCCGTCGATCGCGCCAAGGCCTTGGCGCACATCCAGGGCGACGCGCGCCTGGTCGCCTTCGACGGCGGGACGACTCTGGAGGCCTTGCAGCGTCTATTCGGCGGTCAAACCCTGCTGGCGCGGATCGGCGGCGGAGCCTACGTCGCTGACGATGTCGAGGCCCGCGCCCTGGTCGGGGCCCTGGGCGACGCCCGCCTCAGGGCCAAGGGGGCGATGGTTCTCGCCCCGATGCCCCGCTTCTGATCAGCCCGGCGCTGGCGTTGAGCTGTCCGCGGGGGTCGTCGCTGGCTGCGGCGACGTGGCGGTGGGCGCGTCGAGGGCCGAGGGATTGTTGTATTTCAACGCCTGCCCGAGCAGGGCCGATTTCGTCGCCAGGTCCTTGGCGTTGACCGCGCAGCGATCGGGCAGCGCCCAGGTGAGCCACGCCCTGGCCAGCTCGCGGCTGGTCTTCAGTTCGGCTGGCCGCCATATGGCCCGGCCCTGGTCGATCGCCTGGATGCCCCTTGGAGAGATCGCGGCCGGACTGGCCTGTTCGGCGGCCTGGACGGCGTGGCCGATCTTCTTGAGTTCGATCCGGGCCGCGGCCATGTCGTCGGCATAGGGCTCCTTTTCGTGCGGTTCGGAGCTGCCGAACATCTTGTCGATCGCCCGCAGGTCCGGCTTCACCCGATCATAGACGTCGAGATATTCGCTCAGCGCGCCATAGCACCAGGCGGCGAGCGGGTAGGATTCGGTCGGCGCCCCGGCTGGCAGGGGCTCGGCGTCAGGGGCCGGGGCCGGATCGGCGGCGATCAGGGAAAGGGAAAGCAGCAGGGCCGGGATCGGCATGTAAGAAACGCTCCTCAAATGGACGGCGCCCTGGTTTACCAAGGCCCGGCCGCGGATCAACCTTTAGGAAACCGCGCCGGCGGCGCGGGCGTTGACAGAACGGCCGGCGGAAGCATTGTCTGAGCGGCCACCGCGAGACCCTGACCAATGACCAGAATCTATAGTCGCGCTTGGATCACAGCCGGTCGCGGCGGTCCGATGGCCCGCATCGGCGGGGTGGTGGCCTGGATCGCGCTTGCCGTCGCGGCATTGATCATGGCCGTCTTCCTGACCGCCGCCCTGGTCATAGCTGGCGTGGTCGGGGCCGCGCTCCTCGCGGTCACCGGCATCGCCCCGCGTCTGCGACCGCGGCCCAGCGACCCCAGCCTCATCGAAGCCCATCACGTTGGCGGTCACACCTGGGTCGCCCACGGTTGGAACGAGCGTTCCTGACCGGAACCTTGAGGCCGCCGGCGACTTTCAGGTCCGAAAGGTGAGGCCGCCATGACTGACAAACGCGATACCAAGCCGGAATGGGGCGAGGGCGACTACGCCGCCGCCCGACGTTTCGATGCAGCGCAAGACGCCTTCGCCAAGAGCGGCAAGGTCGAGGGCAAGGCCAAGCAAGCCCGCGAGGCCCTGGATGGCCCTGAGGGTCCGGCGCTGGAAAAGGCTCGCCGCGTCTCGGCGAAGGGGCGCCCGGAATCACGCTGAATTGGCGCCGCTGGACGAAAGGCGCTGGCGCTGGCAATGGCAGTGCGAGGGTCAGGCGCTCCGCGTGGCCGGCCAATTCGGAGGCGCGTGGATGATCGCGATCGTGGCGACGGTGAAGGTTCAGGACGGCAAGGGCCCAGAGTTCGAGGCGGTCTTCGGCCGCTTGGCGGCGGCGGTCCGGGCCGACGAGCCCGGCAATCACCTCTACCAGCTCGCGCGTACCCGCACTGACGCCCAAACCTATAAGGTGCTCGAACTCTACAGCGACGAGGCGGCGGTCGAAGCCCACCGCGCCAGCGCCCACTTCCGCGACATCGGCCGCGAAATGGGAAGCTTCATGGCGGGTCGGCCGGAGGTCGAATTCCTCGACGCGATCACCTAGTTGCAGGCGACCTTGGCGGCCACATAGTGGCCCTGGGTCGCATCCCAGCGCCAGCCATCGCAGTCATAGCCGGGAGGCGCCGCCGGCTCAGGAGCCGCCGTTTCGACGTCATAGCTCTCGGCTCCGGGATAGCTCCACCACCACGGCGCCAGATCATAGCCGGCCCAGAAGCCGAAGCCGCCCCAATAGCCGGGCCAGCCGCCGCGCCACCACCAGTGGTCGTGGTCTCCGTCATGATCCCAGTCGTGGCCATGCCAGGACCTCGCGCGCGCGGCCAACGGACGGACGGCCATCGGCGTCGGGTCATGCACGGCTCCGCCATGGAAAGCTGGCGCGCCATGGAAGCCGCCGCCGCCAAAATGCGGACTCATGCCCAAATGCGGCGCCGCCATGGCCACGCCGCCGCTCATCAGGCTGATCGCCGCCACCGCGCCCGTCAGGTGTTTCGCTTTCATCGCCCGAGCTCCTCGATCGCCGGGCGCAGGGCCCTGCCTACGATAGTCGCCATAACGCAGCGTGGCTGAACGCAAGCTGAACCCTCTTAGGCGTTGAAATTGAGCTTCAGACCCGGTCTCGGCCAGCGCGTCCGATAGAGCTTGCCGGTGCCTGAACAGGTGACCCAGGCATCGCGCATATCCCCACCCCCGAAGCAGATATTGGTCACCAGCGGATCGGGAAAGGCGAAGTGCTCGATCGAGCCGTCGGGATCAAAGGCGGTGATCCCTCCGTTGATGATCGTGGCCACGCAGACCTTGCCGCCGGCTTCCACCGCCAGACTGTCGAGGAGTTGATAGCCCGGCAGGTTGCAGATCACCCGCCCCGGCGCGAAACCCTCGGGCGGCGCCAGCTCGCCCGGCGCGGCGACATCGAAGGCCCACAGCCTGCCCAGGTGCGTGTCAGCGACGTAGACGACCGTTTCGTCCGGCGACAGCCCGACGCCATTGGGCGAGATCAGATGATCGCGAGCCCTGACGATCTTCTTACCGTCGGTAGTGCAATAGTAGAGGCCGCCATAATCACGGCCAGTCGGGGTGCCGCGGCCATGATCGGTGAACCAGATGCCGCCGTGGCGATCGAAGACCAGGTCGTTGGGCCCGAACAGCGGCCGCCCGTCGCAGGCGTCGTACACCGTCTCGACCTTGCCAGAAGCCATGTCGACCCGTTGGATCGACCCGCCGCTGTGACCCGGCGGCGTCGGGCCCGGGATGTTGAGCCCGTTCTGTTTGATATAGGTGAAGGACGCGCCGTTGTTGGTGACCCAGATCGCCCCGTCCGGGCCGATCGCCGCGCCATTGGGACCGCCGCCACAGTCGGCGACTAGGGTTTTCTGGCCGTCTGGCGTCACCCGCGTAAGCGCGCCGCGCTCGATTTCCACCAGGATCACCGAACCATCGGCCATGGCCATAGGCCCTTCCGGGAAACCGAGGCCATCGGTGACCAGTTCCATGTCCATGCGCCGAGCCTCCAGTTGCGGGGCTTCGACTATAACCGCCTCTCCAGCACGCGGAAGACAAAGCCATAGTCGTCTTGGTCGGAGGCTGGGTGGACTTGCCGCCGCATTTCCCTCCAGGTCGTCTCGTCGAAGGCCGGGAACAGCACGTCGCCCTTGGGCTCGGCGTCGACCTCGGTCAGGTAGATGCGGCGGGCGCGCGGCAGGGCCAGTGTGAACAGAGCCGCGCCGCCAATGACGCAGACTTCCTCGGCGCCGTCGTCGTCGGCTTGTTCGCGGCCGATCTGAGCCGCCTCGGAGAACGTCTCGCAAACCACCGCGCCGGCTGGCGCGAAGGCTCCATCGCGCGACAGCACGATATTGGTGCGGCCGGGGAGCGGACGACGTGGCAGGCTGTCCCAGGTCTTGCGGCCCATGATTACCGGCTTGCCGATCGTCAGTTCACGGAACAAAGCCAGATCGGACCGTAGTCGCCAGGGCAGGGCGCCATTGGCGCCGATCACGCCATTGGCGGCGCGCGCCACCGGGCCCAGCGTCAGGATCGCCATCAGATGGCTATTGGGGCTCTGATGGCCGGGTGGGCGCGATAGCCCTCCAGAACCACGTCCTCGCGTTCCAGCGCGAACAGGCTTGCCCTGTCGCTCAGGCGCACAGTCGGCATCGGCATCGGCTCGCGGGTCAGTTGCAGCCGGGCCTGGTCCTGATGATTGAGATAGAGGTGCGCATCGCCAAGGGCGATCACCAGATCGCCTGGCGTCAGCCCGGTCTCCCGCGCCATCAGATGGGTCAAAAGCGCATAGCTGGCGATATTGAACGGCACGCCCAGGAAGATATCGGCCGAGCGTTGATACAGCTGGCAAGAGAGCCGCCCCTCGGCGACGTGGAACTGGAACAGGCAATGGCACGGCGGCAGGGCCATGGAGGCTATATCAGCCGGGTTCCAGGCCGAAACCACATGCCGGCGACTATGAGGATCACGCTTCAGGCCTTCGACCACGGCGGCGATCTGGTCGATGGTGCGCCCGTCCGGCGCGGCCCATGAGCGCCATTGCTTGCCATACACCGGGCCGAGTTCGCCATCAGCGTCGGCCCATTCGTCCCAGATGCTGACGCCACGGTCCTTGAGCCAGCCGATATTGGTCTTACCGCGCAGGAACCAGGCCAGTTCGACGACGATCGATGCGAAGTGCAGCTTCTTAGTGGTCAGGAGCGGAAAGCCGTCACCGAGATCGAAACGCATCTGGCGCCCGAACACGCCGAGCGTGCCGACGCCAGTCCGATCCTCGCGTCGGTGGCCGACCGCCAGGATCTCGGCCAAAAGGTCGAGATATTGCCGCTCGGGGTGCAGGGCGGCTTGGGAGACGGCAAGAGCACTCATGACCGCACCAAGATAGGACGACTCGCCGTCCGACGCAGCCTTGGAGCAGCGATGGTCCACAGCCAACCCGCCTTGACGTGCCGGCGAAAAGCCTATCGATAGCGGCGCCGCCGCGGGCGAAAGCTTGCGCGCCGGCGTCCGCCCCCGCCGTGCCGGAGAAATTTTCATGCGCGTTTACTATGATCGGGACGCCGATCTTGCCCGCTTGCTCGACAAGAAGATCGCCGTGATCGGCTATGGTTCGCAAGGCCACGCGCATGCGCTCAATCTGCGCGACTCGGGGGTGACCAATATCGCCGTCGCCTTGCGCGAAGGCTCGGCCTCGGCGGCCAAGGCCAAGGCCGAGAAGCTCAAGGTCATGTCGGTCGCCGAGGCGGCCGCCTGGGCCGATCTGATCATGGTGCTCGCGCCCGACGAACTCCAACGCGGCATCTACGCCGAGGACATCGCTCCGAACATCCTCGATGGCGCGGCGCTGCTGTTCGCCCACGGCCTCAACGTGCACTTCGGCCTGATCGAAGCCAAGTCGACCATCGATGTCTTGATGGTCGCCCCCAAGGGTCCAGGACACACCGTGCGTGGCGAATATCTCAAGGGCGGCGGCGTCCCCTGTCTGATCGCCGTGGCCCAGGACGCCACCGGGCAGGCCCTCGATCTCGGGCTGGCCTACGCCTCGGCGATCGGCGGCGGCCGTTCCGGGATCATCGAGACGACCTTCCGCGAGGAATGCGAGACCGATCTGTTCGGCGAGCAGGCGGTGCTGTGCGGCGGACTCGTGCATCTCATTCGCGCCGGCTTCGAGACCCTGGTCGAGGCCGGTTACGCCCCTGAAATGGCCTATTTCGAGTGCCTGCACGAGGTGAAGCTGATCGTCGATCTGATCTATGAAGGCGGCATCGCCAACATGAACTATTCGATCAGCAACACCGCCGAATATGGCGAATACGTCAGCGGCCCGCGGGTGGTCACGCCCGAGACCAAGTCCGAGATGAAGCGCATCCTCGACGACATCCAGTCGGGGCGTTTCGTGCGCGACTTCATGGCCGAGAACCAGACTGGCCTGGCCACCTTCAAGGCCGCGCGCCGGCGCGATTCCGAGCACGGCATCGAGGCGGTCGGTGCGCGGCTACGCGATATGATGCCCTGGATCGCCAAGAACAAGCTGGTCGACCAAGCCCGGAACTAGTCCTGGCCAGCGCCGGCCTTGCCCGCCGCCAGCGCGCATGGCAAGGCTGGACCGTCGATCTTAAGGAGCGACGAAACGATGGGCGTCAGCATCACCTGTTGAGCGCGGGCCCCGCCTGAGCCTGGCTCGGGCGCGCCAGCCCAGACTTCCGTCCGGCCGGAGCCGCGGGCTCCGCCGCTCCTGACACACGCTCCAAAGAAGCCCTTCATGGCCTTTTTCAGCAATGCGGCGGTCAACCGCCTGAACTTGCACTACGGCGTCCGCGCGCTCGCCGAGGGCGCCGGCGGCCTGTTCTACCTGGTCTTTCTGCTCAAGGCCGGGTTCAGCATACCGCAGACCCTGCTGGCCATGGCGGCGATCCTAGGCGGTCGGTTCCTGGTCCGTCCGTTCCTCACACCCTTGGGTATCCGCTTCGGGCTCAGGCCGCTCATCATTGCCGGCGGGCTCCTCATGGGACTGCAGTATCCGATCCTCGCGCAGGTTCGCGGGCCCGGCCTGATGCTTCTCGCCCTCATTGCAGTCACCTCGGCGGCCGATGCGCTCTACTGGCCGGCCTTCAACGCCTATTTCGCGCTCATCGGCGATGATGAACATCGCGGCCGGCAGATCGGCGTGCGTGAGGCCCTGGCGGCGCTGGCGGGAGTCGTGGCCCCGCTGGCCGGCGCCGCGTCCTTGCTGGCCTTTGGGCCGTCGCCAACCTTCGCCGCGGTCGGTCTGGTGCAGGCCGCATCGGTCCTGCCGCTCGTGACCGCGCCGAACCTTTCGGTGCAGAGGCGCGCGCCTGGGGCGGTGCGGGCCGCGGTCCCGCTGGCGCTGTTCTTTTTCGCCGATGGCTGGTTCGACGCCGGCTGGTATTTCCTCTGGCAGATCGCGCTCTACACCACCCTGGGAAGCAGCTTGGCGGCCTATGGTGGGGCCATGGCCATCGCCGGCCTCAGCGGCGCCGCGGCCGGACTGGTGATCGGCGATCGCCTCGATTCAGGCGCGTGGCGACGGGCTATCGCCGTTACCTATGCCGTCGCGGCGATCCTGGTGATGATGCGTTCCGCCAGTCTGTGGGCGCCATGGCTGGCGGTGGCCGCCAATGCGCTGGGAGCCCTACTCATTCCGCTTCTGTCGCCGACCGTCGGGGCCGCGACTTACACCCTGGCCAAGGCCTCGCCCTGCGCCCTGCGGTATCAGGTGGTCGGAGAGGCGGGATGGGATCTCGGTGGCATGGCCGCTTGCCTGTTGCTGGCGCTGTGCATCGACAAGGGCCTCCCGCTCGGAGCCGGCATACTCTTCGCCCTGGCCGGCCTCGCCGGCGAAGTGGTGTTCCTATGGCGGCTCTATGGCCGATTGCCCGCCCGGGCGATCGAGATCGCCTGATGCCAAGGCAGATCGGCCTCACCGCGCAGGATCGCCTCGGCTTCCGGCGTGTGTGGCGCTCCGCCGCGGGGGTGAAGCACCAGGGCCGGCAACAGGAGCAGCGGCGCGCGGCCGCCGCGCACGGCCCGCACCAGCACCCGGCTGGCGGGCGCGTCGGCATGAGGCTGGATCGGCCGCACCTGGAAGCTGCCGGCGCGCGCCGCCATCAGCGGCAACAGCTCGCCAAGCCGCTCGGCGCGGTGGATCAGGGTTATGGTTCCCTTGTCTTTCACCGCCCGGGTCAGAAAATCGATCCAGGCGGCCAGACCTTCCTCGGCGATCCAGGCCCCGCGCTTGGCCGCGGCCGGTAACCGCAATCGCGATGGGTCGTCGAAGAACGGCGGATTGGCCAGGGCGGCGTCGAACTCGCGGTCGATCCGGAGCTGGCAAATATCCAGCAGCTCCACGGTGACCCGGTTTTCCAAGCCATTGAGGGCGATGTTGGCGTGCGCCAACGCCACGAGATCGGCATCGCGCTCAAGTCCGACGAAGCGGGCCCCAGGGCGCCGCGCCGCCGCCATCAAGAGCACCGCGCCGGCCCCGCATCCCGCCTCGACGACGCTTTGCCGCTGGGCGACGTCGCAGGCAGCCGCCAGCAAGGCGGCGTCCATGCCGGCCCGATAGCCGTCTGGCGACTGGCTCAGCCGCACGCGGCCGCCAAGCAGCTCATCCTCCGCCGCCTCGCGCCCGGCCATGTTCTTCCCCGCATCGGCTTGACCCGATGCTATCGCCCCACCATTGTCGCGCCGCAATGCCGGGCTGCGCGTTTTTGGCATAGGCCTTAGTGGAGCGTCCGCGGTTGAACCTCGCCAGAGCCGTCATGGAACGCGCCGGCCCCCTGGATGGACTGGTCAGCCTGGCCGCGCCGGACATGGCCTGCATCGACGCCCTGATCGCCGATCGGATGCACAGCCCGGTCAGCATCATTCCGAAGCTGGCCGACCATCTGATCAACGCTGGCGGCAAGCGACTGCGGCCGCTGCTCACGGTCGCCGCCGCCCGTTTGAGCGGCGGACGCGGCGACGCCGCCCATAAGCTCGCCGCGGCCGTGGAGTTCATCCATACCGCCACCTTGCTCCACGATGATGTCGTCGACGCCTCGCAACTGCGGCGCGGCCAGACCGCCGCGCATCTGATCTGGGGCGCCCCGCCGGCGGTGCTGGTCGGCGACTTCCTGTTCGCCCGGGCTTTCGAGCTGATGGTCGAGACCGGGGTTATGCGGTCCTTGGAGATTCTCGCCCGCGCCTCGCGCGTGATTGCTGAGGGCGAGGTGCTGCAGATGAGCCGGGCCCGCGACCTGCATCTCGACCAGGCCACCTATCTGGAAATCATTACCGCCAAAACCGCGGCCCTGTTCGCCGCCGCGGCGGAAGCCGGCGCGGTCGCGGCCGGAGCGTCGACGGCGAGAGCGCAATGCCTGCATGACTTTGGCCTCAACCTCGGCCTCGCCTTTCAGCTTACCGATGATGCCCTGGACTACGGCGGGGCTACTGAGACGTTGGGCAAGAACGCCGGCGACGATTTTCGCGAGGGTAAGGCGACCTTGCCGCTAATCCTGGCGCTGGCGCGGCTAACGGAACGCGATCGCGCCTTCTTCGGCCGCGCGATGATGCGCGACCAGACGTCAGGCGAGGATTTCCGGCGGGCCCGGGACCTGATCGCCAAGACCGGCGCCCTGGACTCGACGCTCGGGCTGGCGGCCGACTACGCCGCCCGCGCCAAGCGCGCCCTGGCCGACTTCCCACATGGCGAATGGCGGACGGGCCTGGAGACCTTGGCGGATTTCGCCGTCAATCGCCGCGCTTGAGCGCGCTCCGCACCTAGCCTGGCCCGATCATCTTTTCCGGCCGCACCCAGGCGTCGAAGTCCTCGCCACTGACGAAGCCCCCCTTGATGGCCTCTTCGCGCAGGGTCGTGCCGTTTTTATGCGCCGTCTTGGCGATCGTCGCGGCGGCGTCGTAGCCGATCTTGGGGGCCAGGGCGGTGACCAGCATCAGCGAGCGGTTGAGGGCGTTAGCGATGTTGTCGAGCCTTGGCTCGATTCCGAGCACACAATGCTCGGTGAAGCTGGCCGCGGCGTCGGCCAGCAACTGCACCGACTGCAGGAAATTATAGGCCATCACCGGATTGAACACATTGAGTTCGAACTGACCGGAGGCGCCGGCGATGCTGATCGAGGTCTGATTGCCCATCACCTGTGTGCAGACCATGGTCAGCGCCTCGCATTGGGTCGGGTTGACCTTTCCGGGCATGATCGAAGAGCCGGGCTCGTTCTCGGGCAGGGCCAGTTCGCCGAATCCCGAGCGCGGTCCACTGCCGAGATAGCGGATGTCGTTGCCGATCTTGAAGAGGCTGACCGCCACCGTATTCATCGCTCCGTGGGTGAAGACCATGGCGTCGTGGGCGGCCAGGGCCTCGAACTTGTTCGGCGCGCTGGTGAACGGCAGGCCGGTCAGGCGGGCGATATGCTCGGCCACCGCCTCGGCGAAGCCTGGCGGCGCGTTCAGCCCTGTCCCCACCGCCGTTCCGCCCTGAGCCAGCTGCATCAACATCGGCAGGCTCATCTCGATGCGGGCTATGCCGTTTTCGATCTGGCGGGCGTAGCCGCTGAACTCCTGGCCGAGCGTCAGGGGGGTGGCGTCTTGGGTGTGGGTGCGGCCAATCTTGATGATGTCGGACCAGGCCTTGACCTTTGCCTCGAGCGCCGCCTGCAGCGACTTCAGGGCTGGAATCAGCCGATGCACGATCTCCTCGGCCCCGGCGATATGCATGGCGGTCGGATAGGTGTCGTTCGACGATTGGCTGAGATTGACGTGGTCGTTGGGATGCACCGGTGACTTCGACCCGAGTTTGCCGCCCAGAATGTCGATGGCCCGGTTGGCGATCACCTCATTGGCGTTCATGTTCGACTGGGTGCCAGAGCCGGTTTGCCAGACCGCCAGCGGGAAGTGCGCGTCAAGTGTACCTTCCATCACCTCGCCAGCCGCCGCGACGATGGCCGCGCCGAGCTTCGGATCGAGCCCGCTGAGCGCGACATTGGTCTCTGCCGCGGCCAGCTTGATGACGCCGAGGGCCCGGACAATGGCGGCCGGCTGCTTTTCCCAGCCGATCTTGAAGTTTTCCAGGCTGCGCTGGGTCTGCGCTCCCCAATAGCGGTCGGCCGGGACTTCGATGGGGCCGAAGCTGTCGGTTTCAGTGCGCGTGGCGGTCATGGTGGCTCAAAGGCTTTGTGGCAGCGCGCATCTAGACCGGCCGGCGCCGTGACGCCAGCTATCTGGCGTACGGCCGCAGGCGGGGCGACACGAAGCGGGGGCCAAGCGCGATCTGCGGTTCGGAGGCTGGGACCATGTGCTCCTGGCGCTCGCGCCGGGCGACGCAGGCCCGGGCCCGGTTGGCCAAGGCCACGAAATCGGCGGCCCGCGGCAGGGATTGGAGAACGCAGCCGTCGAAATAGGGATAGCGATCGCTCTCACCGCACCCGAACGAGGAGCGGTCGCGGCGGGCGGCCGTGATCACCAGGCGGTCGGGGGCGCGCAGGGCCGGAACGAACACCCCGGAAAAGCACGCCGAAATGACGACGATCGCCGGCTTGCCCGCGCAGGCCGCATTGAAGGCCTGGGCCAAGGCCTTGGGCGCGATGAGCCTGTCGCCGATGACCACCCCGTCCGGCGAGCCATGCGAGGTCAGATAGAAGAGGCACCCGGCCGGGGCCGCGGCCGCTAGGCGGCCCATCGTCGCGCCGATGGCGACGAGGTTGGATCTTCCGGGTTTCGGATCGGTGAAATGGCTGGGGTCGACGGAAAATTCCGCCAGGCGCGAGGCCGGCAGGCCCTCGGCTTCCAGGGCCAGACCGATATCCCGCCGGGCATTGTCGAAGGCCAGGGTGGGCGTATCCACGTGCGCCGATTCATTGTCGCCGGCGACGACCACGGCGGCCCAGCCATCGAGGCCGGCGGCCATCGCGGGTTCCGCTCCGATCGCCAAGACGACGATAAGGCCGAAGACGGCCCGCAGCCTCATTTGTAGCGGCTGAACGCTGTCGGCAGCGCCGTCCCCGTGGCCTTGGCCAGAAGACGACCTTGGGCGTCATAGAGCTCGCCCTCGGTGAAGGCGATGGTCTTGCCCCACCGGACCACCCGGCCGATGCCGCGCAGCATCCCGGGAAGCGCCGGGCGGAAAAAGCTGGTCTTCATCTCCAGGGTCGGGGCGACATGGGTCATCCCGGAGGCGACCATGCAGGCCACCGACATGCACTCGTCGAGCATGACGCACAGATAGCCGCCCTGGATCTGCTTCATCGGATTGGCCATGACCTCGGCGCGGGCTTCGAAGCCGACCTCGACTTCACGCTCGGCCTGGCTCACCCGCACGAGGTCGAACCCGACTGTCCGCGATCCGGCTGGCCGATTGCGGCTTGACCGGAACCTGGCCAACACGGCCTCGTCCGTAAGCTCCGGCGCGGCGGGTTCGGCGCTCACCTATTTCTTGCGGAACTGGTCGAGGGAAACGACCTTGGGACCGTCGTCAGGGCGCGGCTCGGTCGGCCTTTCAAGGGCCGTCCCGGACGCCACGGGGGTGAACTGCAGCAAATACTGCACGCTCGGATCATAGAAGCGGGTCAGGGCGGCGTAGGGCACGTTCAGGGTCTTGGGTTGGCCGCTGAATTGCAGGGTGACTGAAAAGGCGTCGGGGCCCGGCGATAGATCCCAGAATTGATTCTGCAGCACGATCGTCATTTCTTCCGGATACCGGGTCCGCAGTTCGTCCGGAATCGTCACCTCCGGAAAATCGGTGCGGAAGCTCACATAGAAATGATGATCGCCGGGCAAGCCGCGCGGCGTCGCGGCGCGCTGCAGCGCCTGGCGCACCACCGCCAGAAGCGCGTTCTGCTGCAAGGCCGCGTAGCCGATCAGATCCTTGGGCTTGTCGTCCTTGGCCATGGCCACAGCGTAGCGTCGGCGGTGATCAACACAAGGGTCGCCAGATTGATTGTCGGCGCTTGCTCCGGGAGGATAGCGGGGAGCTTCTGGCGCCAGGCGCTCCCAAGTCTTGATGAGGGACGGGGAGCGCCGGAAACGCAGGTGATAGGTGGGGAGCTTCTGGCGCCGGGGCGGCGCCGAAAATGCAGGTGATAGGTGGGGAGCTTCTGTTGCCAGGCGCTCCCCGGGCCCCGCCTGACGCTGCTAAGACATCAGGACTTCATTGGTCGAACACGACCCGCTGCATTACGCGGCGAGGGCATGCTCATGAGCGAAGTTATCGTTCGCAGTTAGTTTAGAGGCCCGAAACGGTGAGCCACGCCGAGAGAAAGCAACGCCTTTACACGTCTGTCGATCCTGATCGGCCCCAGGGCGGGCCCGGCCGATAACGCCTGACCCTTTACGAAAATTGGTGGAGCCGCCGGGAATCGCACCCGGGTCCAGTCCGCTTATTGCGCGCGCGTTTATCTCCATAGTTCGGATTGCTCCGAGCCCTCCAAAGATAGGCCTGCACGCCGCATTTGGGAAGGGCGCCGCCTGAACGACCGGTTCAGCTACGGTTCATGGCCCAGGGGTTTCCATCGCCAGGCTGCAAGGGACTGTTTCAAGGAGTCGATCTCATGAACAAGGTCAAGACGACCGCTCTGGCCGGGGCGGCCGCGCTCGCGGCCCTGGTCGGCGGTATGGCCACGACAACCCCCGCCGCCGCTCAGGTCAGTATCGGCATCGGTGTCGGCGGCCCCGGCTATTGGGCTTGGGGCGGCCGCAACTATTGCTGGTATGGCGGCGGCTGGCATGGGCCTGGTTTCTATTGGTGCGGCTACGCCTGGCGCAGTGGCTATGGCTGGGGCGGACCGGGCGGTTGGAACGGCTGGTGGTATGGCCGCCCCTATGGCTGGACCCGCGGCTATTGGGGCGGCGGCTGGCGTGACCGCGATGATTGGCGCGGCGGCTGGCGCGGCCGTGAAGGTTGGCGGGGCGACTGGCGTGGCCACGATGGCTGGCGCGGTGATCGTGGCCACGATGGCTGGCGCGGCGACCACGGCCACGACGGCTGGCGCGGCGACCACGGCCACGATGGTGGGCGTGGCGGGCACGACGGCGGGCATGGGGGGCACGAGCACCGCTAAGGTTTCGAGCCCGGTCGGGGATCCGATCGGGCTCCCTTGCGGGCGGGAGACCGCCGCGCCGCCGCAGCCTACAGCGTGACCTCGCCGCGCTCCATTGACAGGACGCCCGTGCGTGACACCTCGGCGAGCCCGATTGGCCGCATCAGATCGACGAATTTGTCGATCTTGGCCGACGCGCCGCTGACTTCGAAGATGAAGCTTTCGGCGTTGGTGTCGATCACCCGGGCGCGAAAGGTCTCGGCCAGGGCCCGGGCTTCGATGCGGTCCGCGCCGACCCCGCGCACCTTGATCAGCGCCAGTTCGCGCTCGAGCCCGTTGGGGTCGCGGCTGACGTTCTGAACGTGGCGGGTGGACACTAGCTTTTCGAGCTGAGCCTCGATCTGCGCCAGCACATGCGGGGTGCCGCGGGTGACGATGGTAATGCGGCTGGCGTGGGCGTTGCGGTCGGTCTCGGCGACCGTCAAGCTCTCGATGTTGTAGCCGCGGGCCGCGAACAGCCCGACCACGCGGTGCAGCACGCCGGGCTCGTTGTCGACCAGCACCGCGAAGGTGGCGAGCTCCTCAGCCTCGACGGCATGGCCCATGTCATAGGCGCTGGCCGGCGCCTCTTCGATGTCGTCGCTCACACCAGCCTCCGCCCGGCTTCATCGATCGCCGTCCCAAGATCGGCCCCCTGGTCGCCGAACAGCATCTCATTGTGCGCCTTGCCCGAGGGTATCATCGGGAAGCAGTTTTCAGCCCGTTCGACCCGACAGTCGAGAATGACCGGCGCCGGCGTGTCGATCATGGTCTCGATCATCCCGTCGAGCTCATCGGGGTGGCTGGCGCGCAGTCCAACCGCACCGAAAGCCTCGGCGAGCTTCACGAAATCCGGCAGGCTCGCGGAATAGGAATGGCTATAACGCTCGCCATGCAGAAGCTGCTGCCACTGCCGCACCATGCCCATCCATTCGTTGTTGAGAATGAAGACCTTGATCGGCAGCTCGTGCTGGATCGCCGTCGCCATCTCCTGGATGGTCATCTGGACGCTGGCGTCGCCGGCGATGTCGATCACCAGGGCCTTGGGATGCGCGGTCTGAACCCCGACGGCCGCCGGCAGGCCGTAACCCATGGTGCCCAGACCGCCGGAGGTCATCCATCGCCGTGGCGAAGAGAAATGGAAGTATTGCGCCGCCCACATCTGATGCTGGCCAACCTCGGTGGTGATGTAGACATCGCGACCCCGGGTCAGGGCGAACAGCCGCTCGACTGCATGCTGCGGCTTGATCACCTCGGTCGAGCCTCGATAGGCGAAACCGCGTCGCGCCCGCCAAGCGTCGATCGCCGTCCACCAGTCGGCCAGCCGGGCCGGGTCCGGGCGCTCGCGCCGCACCGCCGCCAGCAGAGCGGTCAGGGCCTGGCCGGCGTCGGCCAGGATCGGCACATCGGCGCGGACCACCTTGTTGATCGATGACGCGTCGATATCGATGTGGATCTTCTTCGATCCGGGTGAGAAGGCGTCCAGCCGGCCGGTCACCCGGTCGTCGAAGCGCGCCCCGACCGCGATCATCACATCGCAGTCGTGCATGGCGTTGTTGGCTTCGAAGGCTCCATGCATACCGACCATGCCGAGCCAGGCCGGTCGGTCGGCGGGAAATGCTCCAAGGCCCATGAGCGTGGCGGTCACCGGCGCGCCGGTTAGCGCGGCGAGCTCGATCAGCGCCGTGGTGGCGGCCGGTCCGGCGTTGATCACCCCGCCACCGACATAGAAGATCGGCCGCCGCGCCCGGGCGATCAGTTGCGCCGCCTCGGCGATGGCGCGAGGGTCGGGCGCGGTCTTGGGCTGGTAGTGATGCAGCGGGGCCGCCGCCGCCGGCCCGCAATAGGGCGCGCTGGCGAACTGCACGTCCTTGGGCACGTCGATGACCACCGGCCCCGGGCGGCCCGAGGCGGCGATCTTGAAGGCTTCGTGCATCACCCGCGGTAGGTCGGCGACGTTCTTCACCAGATAGTTGTGCTTGGTGCACGAGCGGGTGATGCCGACGGTGTCGCATTCCTGGAAAGCGTCGGTGCCAATCAGATGCGTCGGCACCTGGCCGCAGATGACCACCAGCGGGATCGAGTCCATCAGGGCGTCCACGATGCCGGTCACCGCATTGGTGGCCCCGGGGCCGGAGGTGACCAGCACCACCCCGACCTTGCCGGTCGAGCGAGCATAGCCTTCGGCGGCGTGGGTGGCGCCCTGCTCGTGCCTGACCAGGATATGGCGCAGGCGCGGCTCATGAAACAGGGCGTCGTAGATCGGCAGGACCGCGCCGCCGGGATAGCCGAAGAGATCGGTGACCCCCTGGTCGACCAGCGCCCGCACGACGATCTGCGCCCCGGTGAGGATCTCTTCGGCCTGGTCGGCGGGCGTTTGGTGGACGGTCATGGGAGCGGGATTTCCGGAGTGAAAAGGGCAAAGAAAAAGGCCCACGAGGGGCCTGGCGTGCGATCGACCTCGACGGCGAGCCTCAGCCCGTCGCCGCGATCGACCGCCTAATAAGTACGATGGCGCGAAGGCCCATCGCCAAGCTCCGGAATTGCCTAGCTGCCGTGATGCCATTGGCGCCGGCGTCGGTCAAGCGAGGTAGACCTCGAGCGCCGCCTCAACGGTGATGTCTGGCGCGAGGCGCGGCCAGCCAGGACGTTGATGCGCGAACCAGGTCATCTGTCGCTTGGCGTAGCGACGCGTCTCGCGTTTGGCCTCTTCCAGGGCTTGTGCGGCGGTGAGCGCGCCCGCCAGTTCGGCGGCGAAGCTGCGCAACCCCAAGGCCTTGAGCGCTGGCAGTCGCGGGTCGAGTTGGCGGGAGAGCAGGCGCCGCACCTCGTCGACCGCGCCAGCCGCCGCCATGCCCTCGAGCCGCGCGCCGATACGCGCGTAGAGGCTGGCCCGCTCCAGGTCGACGACCGCGCCGCGCCAGCCATCCGCTGGCGCCGCCGGCCGGGTGTCGGCCTGCCAGTCGGTCAGCGGCCGGCCGCTGGCCTCGAATACCTCCAGCGCGCGGGTCAGGCGTTGGCGGTCAGCGGGCGCGATGCGGGCCGCCGCCGCCGGGTCAACAGCGGCCAGACGACGGCGTATCTGATCCTCACCCTGACGGTCGTAGTCGTGTTGAACCCGCTCGCGAACGGTGGCCGGAACGGCGGGGATGGCCGCCAGGCCATCGGTCAGGGCGCGGAAGTAGAGGCCCGTGCCACCGACCACGATCGGCTGTCGCCCCCGCGCCTGGATATCGGCGACAATCGGTTGCGCCGCCGCCAGCCAGCGGCCGACCGACCAGGCCTCCGCGGCGTCGGCGACGCCGAACAGGTGGTGGGCGATCCCGCCTCTCTCAGCCGGCGTCGGGCGGCCAGAGAGGATGGCCAGATCGGCGTAGAGCTGCATCGAATCGGCGTTGACGATCTCGCCATCGCAGGCCCGCGCCAGGCGTACGGCCAGGGCCGACTTGCCGGCCGCGGTTGGGCCGCCGAGGAGCCAAATGCGTCGGTGGCGCGCCATCGGTCGCGCTTATTACAGCCGCGCACTTTATCGACAATCGGCCATGGCTGCTCTACCTACGACTGCGATGGGTCGGCCAACCGTCAATTTGAGCGCTTGGCGCGCGGCCGTGGGCGGCCTCGCGGTTTTGGCGCTCGCGCTCACCGTTCTGGTCCCTCCGGGGTTCATGGTCGGCGGCGGTGACACAGGCGAGGTTCGCCTGGTCATCTGCACCGGTCATGGGGCCATAACTTCGGCGCTTGATCTGGGTGGTCACGGGGCTCCGAGGCGAAACGCGCCATCGCATGGGCCTTGCATCTTCGCCGGCCACGGCGCGCCTGCTCGGATCGTCGCGCCAACGCCGCTGAGGGCCATCGTCTGGACCCCGGCGGCGGCGCCAATAGGCGCGCGGCCGGTTCAAGTCCGGATCGGCCACGGACTCGCCGCCCCACCCCCCGCCCGAGGCCCGCCCGCCGCCTTCAATTGAGGTCTCACGCTGCGCGGCCGAACCGGCCCGCGTTCGTTCAGGTCATTGAAGGAACTTTCCCCGTGTCACATCCGCGAAGCCTGGTGGCCGCCGCCTTCCTGTTCGCCGCCGCCCCGGCCGCATCGCTGGCGTGCGCCTGCGGTTGCGGCGTCTTCGCCGTCGGCAACTCGACCCTCATCCCCTCCGGTTCGGGCCTCGCCGCCTGGATCGACCTCGACCATCTCGACCAGACCGAAAACTGGCGCGGTGGGCGTCGGGCGCCAGGCAGCGGCAATAGCGACAAGCGAATTCTCACCGATTTCGCCACCCTCGGCGCCCAGCTCATGAACGCCAAGGGCTGGGGTGTAATGGTCGAAATCCCGGTCTTGAACCGCAGCTTCACCACAACCGGCGATGACGGCGCTTTGCAGCGGTTTCACCACACCTCGCTCGGCGATATCCGGATCATGGGCGTCTATTCCGGATTCACCGCCGACATGGCGACCGGGATCGCTTTTGGCCTGAAGCTGCCCACGGGCGGTTTTCGCAATTCCGGCTTCGACCGCGACGTCCAGCCGGGATCGGGGACGACGGATGTCATTCTGGGCGGCTATCATCGTGGCGACTTCGGCTTGACCAGTCGATGGTCCTGGTTCGCTCAGGGCCAGTGGGATCATCCGCTCAACAGCCGTTCCGGCTATCGCCCGGGAGGCGAGCTTGACGCCTCGGCCGGTCTGGCCTGGTCAGCCACCCCGGCGACCGCCAAGCTTGGCGTGACGCCGATGTTGCAACTCATCGCCTCGGTCCGGGCCAGAGATTCCGGCGCGGCCGCCGACCCCGAGAACTCTGGCTATGAGCGCCTGCTGATCGCGCCGGGCGTGGAACTCAAGGACGGCCGGTGGAAGCTCTATGGCGATGTCGAATTGCCGGTTCGGCAACGGGTGAATGGGCGGCAACTTGTCGCGCCAGTGTTGTTCAAGCTTAGCCTGAGCCATCGCTTCTAAAAGGGGGCTTGCGCTCACCTGACCGTGGTCTAGGCAAGGCGGCGGGGAGGCGCCAATGCCCATAGCAGCAAACCTGACCCGAGCGGCCGTGGTCGCCGCTGTTTTCGCCTGCTGCGCTCCCGCCGCGCGCGCCGCCATCGCTCCAGCGACCGCCTTGCGTGCCCTGCTCAAGGACTACGACGCCTTCTACAATCGCAACGATCCGATCGGGGCCGGCCAGCGTGGCGACGCCGCCGCCCTCTCGCGCTGGCCGGACGATTCTCCGCCCGAAGAGGCCCGCCGCCATCGCCTTGACCTGGCCTTCCAGCAGCGCCTGGCGGCCATCCCGGCGGCGGCGCTGAAAGGCGAAGACGCCCTCAACCGCGAATTGTTGGCCTGGCAGGTCGATATTGATGTCGAGGGCGATGCTTTTGACGAAGAACGGATACCGTTCACCAACGACGAGGGTTTCTTCGTCACGCCGGCCTTCGTGGCCGGCGACACGGTGATCCGCAATCCGGTCGAGGCGCAGGCCTGGCTGACCCGAATCGCCAGTCTGGATCGCTACTATGCCGTCCAGACCGAAAACATGCGCCGTGGCCTCGCCACCGGTTTCATCGCCCCGCGCATCACCGCCGCGACGGCCGCCCGCGCCACTCGCGCCGCCGCCGACCTCGCGGTCGAGCAGAGTCCGTTGCTGGCGCCCTTCGATCGTCTGCCAGACGCCATGGCCGGCCAGCGCCAGGCGCTGCGCGCCCAGGCGATCGATCTGATCCGCACCCGGGTCAAGCCGGCCGAGATCGCCCTGGCCGCGTTTTTTGAGCACGACTATCTGCCCGAGGCGCGCGCCACCCTCGGCGCCTACGCCCTGCCAAACGGCCGCGCCTATTATCGCTATCGGGTGCGTCGCGAGACCACCACCGAGATGACGCCTGACCAGATCTTCACCCTCGGCGAATCAGAGGTGGCGCGCATCCGCAAGAGCATGGATGTGGAGATCGCCGCCGCTGGCTTCCACGGCACGTTTCAGGCCTTCCAGACCAGGTTGCGGACCGACCCGCAATTCTATGTCACCAGCCGCGAGGCGCTGATGGAAAAGGCCAGCCGGCTGGCCAAGCGCATCGATGGCCAGCTCCCGGCGTTCATCGGCAAACTGCCCCGTCTCTCCTATGGCGTGGTCGAGGTTCCGCGGGCGATCGAGGATGGCTACACCTCGGCCCGCTACAGCCAGGGCAGTCCCGAACAGGGCCTCGCCGGCCACCTGCTGATCAACACCTCGCACCTCGACCAGAGGCCGCTCTATGAACTGCCGGCCCTGGTCAGCCACGAAGGCGCGCCTGGCCACCACATCCAGATCGCCCTGGCTCAGGAACAGACCGACGTGCCGGTGTTCCGCAAAGATTCCGACATCACCGCCTACGTCGAAGGCTGGGCGCTCTATTCCGAACAGCTGACGCGTGAGATGGGCCTCTATCAGACGCCCTATGAACGCTTCGGCCTGCTGTCGATGGAGATGTGGCGCGCCTGCCGCCTGGTGATGGATGTCGGCATTCACTGGAAGGGCTGGAGCCGCGACCAGGCCCTGGCCTGTCTGAAGGACAACAGCGCCCTGGCGCCCAAGAACATCGAGAGCGAGACCGACCGCTACATCGGCTGGCCCGGCCAGGCGCTCGGTTACAAAATCGGCCAGTTGCGGATTGAGGCGCTGCGCGACGAGGCGAGGGCGCGGCTCGGATCCCGGTTCGACTATCGCCGCTTCCACGATGTGGTGCTGGACGAAGGCGCCATGCCGCTGGCGGTGCTCAAGGCGCGGGTCGAGGCGTGGATCGCCAGCCAGACTGGCGGGGGGTCGTGACCGAACGCGTCACAGGCGCTGGCTTCGACCTGGGCGCCCTCAACGGCGGCCTGCGGGCGTTGATGGCCTTGTCTCTGTTGCTTTCGCCGGCGGCGGCCCGTGCCGATTGCCAGCTCAATGAAATCTTTGAATTGCCGATCAAAATGGTCGGGACTGACGCCATCGTTACGGCCAAGATCGATGG
>DATBOH010000207.1:0-4361 GCA_036553915.1 Caulobacteraceae bacterium
GATGCGGTCATCGCCCCGGTCCAGCGCAGGCCGAAGACCTGATCCGGGGCCGCAAGGCCGGCCCGATGCACGCGATCGCAAAGCCGTCGCGACAGGGCGTCGAAGAACGGCGTGACGGCGATTTGGCCGCCAGACTCGATGGCCTTCAGAGGGGCCGCCGGCTCGAACGGAACCCGCATCGCCCGGACGCCGAGGCTTGCCGCGTGCGCGAGGTAAAGGCGAGCAATGGTTGGATGCAGGTGAAAGTGCTTGTGAGCGTTGAGGTGATCGCAGGCGAGGCCGGTGGCGGCGAAGGCGGAGACCTGAGCGGCGATCTCGGCCGCCAGCTCACGACGCGCCGCCGCCAGGAAAAACATCCGCGCCCCGGCCGCGACCATGCCGCCTCTGAAGCCGCCGCCCTTCACAAGGTGGGGGAGGCTGTCGGCCGGCGAGGCTGGGGCGCCATCGACAAGGTCCAGATGCAGACCGACGCGCAGGCCAGGCAGGCGCCGCGCCCGGGCAACGGCGTCGGCGGCCGCGGGCCCGGTCACCATCAGGCTGGCGGCGGTGAGCACCCCCTCGCGATGGCCGCGCTCGACGGCTTCATTGACGGCCGGGTCGAGACCGAAATCATCGGCGGTGATGACCAGCCGCCGGGTGGCTGCGATCAAGCCGCCCGCCGCTCCCTCAGGAAGTCGAAGAACTCGACCCCTTCGCGCAGACGACGCTTCATCATGTCCGGACTGCGGATCATTTCGCCGACGATCGAGCCGATCTTGCTCGGGCGGAAGTAGAAGCTTTTGTAGAACGTCTCGACGCTATCGAAGATCTGGCGATGGCTCAGGTGCGGATAGTGCAACGGCGCGATCTGCACCCCATGCTCGTCGACCAGCTCGGCGTTGGCGGCGTCGAGCCAGCCATTCTGCAGCGCCTGGGCGTGCAGGAAGGTGCCGGGGTAGGGGGCGGCCAGAGACACCTGAATGGTGTGCGGATTGATCTTCGAGGCCCAGCGCCGCGTCTCCTCCATGGTCTCAAGAGTCTCGCCCGGAAGGCCGACGATGAAGGTGCCATGGATGGCGATGCCGAGTTCGTGGCAATCGCGCGTGAACTTCTCGGCTACCTCGACGCGCATGCCCTTTTTGATGTTGTGGAGGATCTGCTGATTGCCGCTCTCGTAGCCAACCAGCAGCAGGCGCAGGCCGCCCTCCTTCATCACCTTCAGGCTCTCATAGGGGACATTGGCCTTGGCGTTGCAGGACCAGGTGACGCCGAGCTTGCCGAGCTCGCGGGCGATGGCTTCGGCGCGGGGCAGATCGTCGGTGAAGGTGTCGTCGTCGAAGAAGAATTCCTTGACCTGCGGGAAGGCCTTCTGGGCCCAGGCGATTTCGGCGATCACATGGGCGACGCTGCGGGTCCGATAGCGATGCCCGCCGACGGTTTGCGGCCACAGGCAAAAGGTGCAGCGCGATTTGCAGCCCCGGCCAGTGTAGATCGAAATATAGGGGTGCTTGAGATAGCCGATGAAGTAGTTCTCGATCGTCAGGTCGCGCTGGTAGACCGGAGTCACGAACGGCAGGCTGTCCATATTCTCCAGGATCGCCCGTTCATCGTTGTGGACGATGACGCCTTCGGGGTTGCGCCAGCTCAGGCCGGCGATGCCAGCCCAGGGCCGGTCCTCGGCCACTTCCTTGATGGTGAAATCGAATTCATTGCGGGCCGCGAAGTCGATGACCGGGGCCGCCTTCAGGCTGCCTTCGGCGTCGACCGCGACCTTGGCCCCGATCAGCCCGGCCTTGAGGTTCGGGTTGACCGCCTTGAGCGCCTCGACCGTCTTGACGTCTGAGGCGAATGAGGGCGTCGAGGTGTGCAGGACCACAAGGTCGTAGTCCTTGGCCAGCGGCGTGATTTCGGCCAGGCTTTGACGGTGTGGCGGAGCATCGATCAGGCGGCTGCCTTCAACCATGGCCGCGGGTTGCGCCAGCCAGGTCGGATACCAGAACGAACGGATTTCCCGTCGCGCCTGGTAGCGGGAGCCGGCCCCGCCGTCGAAGCCCTCGAACGAGGGCGCCTGCAAAAAGAGCGTACGCATGTTTCTAAGTCTCGTTGGTGTTGATCAGGAAGGAAGCAGCGCGCCTTCGCGGCTGACACGGAAGCGCGCCCCGCGCCAGTCGACGCGATTGACGCCAAAGCTGGCGAGGAACAGGCCAAAGGCCAGGGTGTCGCTGACCGGCATCAACCACCAGCGCCCAGCCGGCGCCTTGGCGGCGAAATCGATCGCCAGCTTGAACACCAGCCGGCTGGCCAGGGTGGCGAGGAGCAGCAGCATCGCGGCGCCTGAGAATCCCAGCAAGGCCGCGCCCAGCACCATCAGCGGCAGGGGATAGGTAATCAGGCTGCCGGCGTAGCCGAGGGGGCTGATCTGCCGCACCACCCGGCCCCAGCGCAGTTCGCGCTCGATCAGCGCCCGCGCGTCGGCTTCATCGCAGATATGGGCGACGGTGATCGGCGGCAGCGCGATCTTGAGACCCAAGCGGCGCACCGCGGCGCCAATCTCATAATCATCGGCGAGGTGGTCGGCGAAGGCGGCGAAGCCGCCCGTCCGGGCCAGAACATCGGCGCGAATGGCGATCGTCGATCCAAAGCAGGGTTCGGCCAGGCGGCCGGCCTTGCCAAGAATGGCGCCAGGCATGAACTGATAGGTGATGGCCATGGCCGAAAGCTGCGACCACAGGCCGGTCCGTTCGCGTCCCACATAGAGGCAGCTGACGAGGCCCACGCCAGGCTGGGCCAAAGCCCCGACGACCGTCCGGATGTAGTCGGTCTCGACGACGATATCGGCGTCGCTGAGGATCAGAACCTCGTGTCGCGCCGTCTTGATGATGTTGATGAGGTTGGACGCCTTGAGGTTGGCGCCATGGATGCGCGGGTCGACCATCAGGGCGATGTCGCGGTCCGGGTGAGCACGTTGCAGGTCGCGGACAATGGCGATGGCGGGGTCGGCGGAGTCATGGACGCCGAAGACGATCTGCACCGCCCCGGCGTAGTCCTGAACACAGAAACGATCGAGGATGGCCGCGAGGCCTGGCGGCGCTCCGCACAGGGGCTTGATTACCGTCACGTCCGGCGCGACCCGGGCGGTCGGCCGCGGGCGCTTGAGCCAGGCCAAGGTCGCCGCGCACGCCAGGCTCGCGTACAGGCTGCCCAGCAGGGACAGGCCGACCAGCGTCCAGCCGGCGAACGTCGTGACCATAGTGCTTCCGTCCAAAGCCTGCTCCCGGCCTCTAGATGGTGGCGGGGCGCCCAAAGTCATCACCCGCTTCGACTGGCATGCCCCGCGAGGCGCGCGTCCACTTCACAGACGAGCGTCGCCCAGCCCGTTTCCGAGGTGACACAAGTTGGGGCGTTTGAACAGCTTTGCGGCGTCCAAACCTGTCCGGCTTGTCAGCGCCCGCCCGCGTCGATAGCAGGCGAAGGGGGTGGAGGGACTTCCCATGCAGGACATTCTCCAGGAGCTCGAACGCCGGCGAGCCCGGGCCCGGGCTGGCGGCGGCCAGAAGCGCATCGACGCTCAGCACGCCAAAGGCAAGCTGACGGCGCGCGAACGGCTCGATTTGCTGCTCGACGAGGATTCGTTCGAGGAGTTCGACACCTTCGTCGAGCATCGCAGCCATGATTTCGGCATGGCCGCCCAGCGCATTCCCGGCGATGGCGTGGTCACCGGCTGGGGGGCGATCAACGGCCGGCCCGTCTATGTATTTTCCAAGGATTTCACCGTCTTCGGTGGATCTCTTTCCAAGGCTCAGGCGGAAAAGATCGTCAAGGTCCAGGAGATGGCGATTCGCAATGGCGCGCCGATCATCGGCCTGTTCGACGCCGGCGGGGCCCGCATTCAGGAAGGCGTCGACTCCCTGGCCGGCTATGCGGATATTTTTCTCCAGAACGTGATGGCCAGCGGCGTGGTGCCGCAGATCAGCGTCATCATGGGGCCGTGCGCCGGCGGCGACGTCTATTCACCGGCGATGACCGACTTCATCTTCATGGTGAAGGACACGGCCTATATGTACGTGACCGGCCCAGACGTCGTGAAGACCGTCATCAACGAAGATGTCACGCACGAGGACCTGGGCGGCTATCGCGTCCACGCCCTGAAATCCGGGGTCGCCGACGGGGCGTTCGAGAACGATCTGGAGGCGCTCACCCAGGTGCGGCGATTGGTGGATTTTCTGCCACCGTCCAATCGCAGCCCGGCCCCAATCCGCCAGACCAGCGACAGCGGCGAGCGCCAGGAGATGTCGCTCGACTCCCTGGTCCCGGCCAATCCCAACAAGCCCTACAATATGAAGGAGCTCATTCACAAGGTCGTCGACGAGGAAGATTTCTTC
>DATBOH010000246.1:0-30845 GCA_036553915.1 Caulobacteraceae bacterium
CTGGCCGAGGCGATGCGCGCCCCCGACGCCGAAGCGATCTCCGATCCGCTGCTGCGCGGCTTTCGCCGTTTCGCCGAACAGCAGGGCGACGACCGCCTCGCGCTGGCCGCCTGCAGCGAAGGGGCGGGACGGGCCCTGACCGCCGGCGACCTGGCCGCCCTCGGCCGGCCGACGCTGGTAGTCGCCGGGGCGTTGGACGCCCTGGCTGGCGACCCGGCCGTGCTGGCCGCCGCCTTGCCGAGCGCCAAGGCGGTCAGCCTGCCGGGCTGCGATCATTTCACCGCCATTCCGCACGCCCTTTTCAAGGCGGCGGTGTTCGACTTCCTCGACGGCTGGATGGACGCGCCGGCGTTCGAATGACCGCTCGGCCGAGCCCCTTGCCCATCCTGACCAGCGGCACGGCGACGCCGTCGACCGGTTCGGTCGCGCTCCGCTCTATCTCGAGGTAGCCGCAGGCGCGGTAGAGCGGCTCGCCGGCCAGAGTCGCCATCAGCTCGACACGTGCGAAGCCCGCCGCGCCGGCCGCCGCTTCGCATAGCGCCAGGATCAACCGCCCAACCCCGCGTCGGGCGAAGCCCGGATCGGTATACATGGCCCTGACCCGCGCCGCGTCGGTGCGCGGATCGAGCAGGGCGGCGTCGCGCAGCCCGAGGCTATGGTCGCCGCCATAGAGTGTGGCCCGACGGCTCCAGCCGCCGCAGCCGGCGATGGCCTCGCCGGCCAGGACGACGAAATAGGTCCGATCGGCGATGAGTTGGGTGTCGAGGCCCATGATGGCGCGACTGGCGGCGATCTGGGCTGGATCGAGAAAATCCCGCTGCAGTGCGCCGATCGCCCGCGCCATCACCGCTTCCAGGGCCGGAACGTCGGCCGGGCTCGCCAGCCGATGGCTGAACAGGGTCTCAGGCGAAGGCGTAGGCGCCGCCCTTCTCAAGCGCCCGCTTGTAGGCCGGTCGCGCATGCAGCCGCTCGACCCAGGCGGCTAGGTTGGGCTTGTCGCCCAGGCGGCCGAACATCTTGCCGATCTCGCCGACGAAGCTCATCTGCACATCCGCGCCGGTCAATTCCCCGCCGATCAGGAAATCGCGTCCGGCCAGGGCGGCGTCGACATAGCCGAGATGGTTGTCGATCTCCGAATCGATGCGGTCCTTGAGCGGCGCGCCGCCCTCGCCCAGGCGCATGACGTAGAGATGCAGCATCAGCGGCAGCATGGCCGAGCCCTCGGCATAGTGCAGCCACTCCAGATAGTGTTCGTGATCGGCCGTCCCGGCTTTGGGCGCCAGGCGGCCGCCGCCGTAGGTGCGGATCAGATAGTCGATCGCGGCCCCGGATTCGGCGATCTTCAGCGCCCCGTCTTCGATGACCGGCGACTTGCCGAGCGGATGCACCGCTTTGAGTTCCGGCGGCGCCAGGTTGGTGGTCGCGTCGCGGTGATAGAATTTGATCGCGTAGGGCGCGCCCAGCTCCTCGAGCAGCCAGAGCAGTCGCTGCGAACGCGAATTATTGAGGTGATGGACGACGATCATGGGTTGTTCTCCGCACGGCCGCTCACATGATCGGGCCTGCGCCGCCATGGCAAGAGGGCGGCGAACGGTTTAGGTCTGAGCCTCCATGAGCGGCGTCTTTGTCATCCTCATTCCCCTGGCCTTGGCGGCGGTCGCCCTCACCCTGGGGATCGGCGTCTACAGCCTTTTCCGCGGCGGAGCCTTCGCCGAGCGCTGGTCCAACAAGCTGATGCGGCTGCGCGTCGGCCTGCAGTTCGTGGCCATCGTCATCCTGGCGGCGGCCCTGCTTCTGCGCCACGTTCACCATTAGGGGGAGGGGCCGCCGTGGTCCGGCTTAGCCGCATCTACACCCGCTCCGGCGACCGGGGCGCGACGCGCCTCGCCAGCGGTGAAAGCGTCAGCAAGGCCTCGCCCCGGGTGGCCGCCTATGGCGACGTCGACGAACTCAACGCGGTTATCGGCCTGGCGCGCCTGGCGGTCGATGCGGCGCTCGACGCTAGGTTGGGGCGGATCCAGAACGAGCTCTTCGATCTCGGGGCCGATCTGGCGACCCCGGAAAAGGCCGCTGGCGCGCCAGCGGCGCTGCGCATCGTCGCCGCGCAGGTGGCCCGGCTGGAGGCCGAGATCGACGCCCTCAACGCCGAGCTGGCGCCGCTGAACTCCTTCGTCCTGCCGGGCGGCACGCCGGCCGCGGCCCATCTACACCACGCCCGCACGGTCTGCCGGCGGGCCGAGCGGTCGGCGGTCGCCCTTGTCGCCGACATCGCCGCCAAGGGCTCGGACGGCGCCCATGCCGAGGCGTTGCGCTATCTCAACCGGCTCAGCGACCTTCTGTTCGTCATGGCCCGGGTCGCGAACGCGCCGGCGGGGGCGGAGCCGCTTTGGGTCCCAGCGGCGACGCGGGAGTGATCTTATAGCCGGCCAGGGCCTGGCTGGTGAGCCGGCGGATCGGGATCGGCGTCAGGCACTGGCGGTCTTTCGGATCCCACCAGAGGTTGGCCTTGTCGCACCGCTGCTGCGGCCAGACATACAGGAGCTGATAGCCAACCACGCCGGCGACGGCGGCGGCGAACAGAAACAGCACCACGACGGTGGCGAGGGTGAAGGCGCGCTGCATGGCGCCGGCTCCTTACCCTCCCCGGCCGGCTCCGGCCAGGGCGCGAGTTTGCAAACCGTGCGCGAGGCGTTATTGCCCAGGCTTTCCTTTCGCAGGCGCGGAACGCGCAAGCAGGCGGAGCTGCCATGAAAGTCCTGGTGCCGGTCAAGCGGGTGATCGATTCCAACGTCAAGGCCCGGGTCAAGTCCGACCAGACTGGGGTCGACCTGGCCAACGTCAAGATGTCGATGAATCCGTTCTGCGAAATCGCCGTCGAGGAGGCCGTGCGGCTGCACGAAAAAGGCCTCGCCAGCGAGGTGGTGGTGGTCTCGATCGGCCCGATCCAGGCCCAGGAAACCATCCGCACGGCCCTGGCCATGGGGGCCGAGCGCGGCATCCTGATCCAGACCGACGCCGATCCCGAACCGTTGGAGGTCGCCAAGCTGTTGGCCGCGGTCGTCAAGATCGAACAGCCGGAGCTGATCCTGATGGGCAAGCAGGCCATCGACGGCGACAACAACGCCACCGGCCAGATGCTGGCGGCCCTGCTCGACTGGCCGCAGGCGACCTTCGCCTCCAAAATCGAGGTTGAGGGCACGCAGGTGAAGGTGACCCGCGAGGTCGATGGCGGCCTGCAGACCCTCGCGCTCGACCTGCCGGCCGTGGTCACCGCCGACCTGCGCCTGAACGAGCCGCGCTACGCCTCCCGGCCCAACATCATGAAAGCCAAGCGCAAGACCATCGATATCATGACGCCGGACGATTTCGGCGGCCTCGCCGAAGGCCGGCTGAAGGTGCTCAAGGTCAGCGAGCCGCCCAAGCGCGTCGCCGGCGTCAAGGTGGAGAACGCCGCCGACCTGGTGGCCAGGCTGAAGACCGAAGCGGGAGTGATTTAGAAATGGCCGTCCTCGTCGTCGCCGACCACGACAATCGCGAACTCAAGGAAACCACCGCCAAGACGGTGACCGCCGCCGCCGCTCTCTCACCGGATGTGGATGTATTGGTGGCCGGCCAGGCTATCGCCGCCATCGCCGCCGAGGCGGCCAAGATCGCCGGGGTGCGCGCGGTTCTGACCGCAGAGAGCGACGCCCTCGGCCAGCACATCGCCGAGGCCCTGGCCGCCTGCATCGTGCCACTGATGGCCAACTATGACGCCATGCTGACCCCGGCCACCACCGTGGGCAAGAACTTCGCCCCGCGTGTCGCCGCGGCCCTGGATGTGGCCCCGATCTCCGAGATCGTCGAGGTCATCGACACCCGCACCTTCGTGCGGCCGATCTACGCTGGCAATGCCCTGGAGACGGTGGCCTCCAGCGACGCCAAGAAGGTGATCACCGTGCGCGCCACCGCTTTCAAGCCGGCTGGCGAGCGCGGATCGGCGAGCGTTTCGGCCGTGGACGCCGGTCCGGGCGCGCCGCACACGCGCTTTGTCTCCGAAGAAATCGTCAAGTCCGACCGGCCGGAGCTGGCGGCGGCCAAGATCGTCGTTTCCGGCGGCCGGGCGATGGGCTCGGCGGAAGAGTTCCACAAGGTGATCGAACCGCTGGCCGACAAACTCGGGGCGGCGGTCGGGGCTTCGCGCGCCGCGGTCGACGCCGGCTATGCGCCCAACGACTATCAGGTCGGCCAGACCGGCAAGGTGGTGGCCCCGCAGCTCTACATCGCCATCGGCATCTCCGGCGCCATCCAGCATCTGGCCGGGATGAAGGATTCCAAAGTCATCGTGGCGATCAACAAGGATGCCGACGCGCCGATCTTTCAGGTCGCCGACTATGGGCTGGTCTCGGACTACAAGACCGCCGTGCCGGAGCTGATGGCCGCCCTCACCGCCGCCGGACGCTAGCGTGCTGGCCAGCTTCCGCGCTGCATTGCAGCAAATACTTGGCCACGGCTTCGCGCTTCGTGTTAGAGAACTGTCGCATTCGAAGCGATGAAGGGCCGAATATGGACGGCGCCCCCGGGCCCGCCGCCGCGGCGGAACGGACCACCAAGATCACCACCGTCGGCGTGGTCGGGGCCGGCCAGATGGGCGCCGGTATCGCGCACGTCTGCGCCCTGGCCGGCTATCATGTGCTGCTGCACGATGTCTCGGCCCAGCGCATCGCCGACGCGGTCGCCCTGATCGACCACAATCTCGGCCGTCAGGCGGCCCGCGGCCTGATCGCCGAAGCCGACGTCGTTGCGGCCGTGAAGCGAATCCGGCCGACCGAGAGCTTGGCGGCGATCGGCGCGGCTGACCTCGCCATCGAAGCGGCGACCGAAAATGAAGCGCTGAAAAAGGCGATCTTCGCCGAGCTTACTCCGCACCTGAAGCCGCACACCCTGCTGGCTTCCAACACCTCGTCGATCTCGATCACCCGCCTGGCCGCGGCCAGCGACCGCCCCGGCCGATTCATCGGCCTGCACTTCATGAATCCGGTCCCGGTGATGAAGCTGGTGGAGATCATCCGTGGCATAGCCACCGACGCCGACACCTATGAGACCGCGGTCGCCTTCGCGCGCTCGCTCGGCAAGACCACTGCCAACGCCGAGGACTTCCCGGCCTTCATCGTCAACCGGGTGCTGGTGCCGATGATCAATGAGGCCATCTACACCCTCTATGAGGGCGTGGGCACGGTCGAGGCCATCGACACGGCCATGAAGCTGGGCGCCAACCATCCCATGGGACCGCTGGAGCTGGCCGACTTCATCGGCCTCGACACAGTGCTGGCGATCATGAACGTGCTCTATGAGGGCCTGGCCGATTCCAAATACCGGCCCTGCCCGCTGCTGGTGAAATATGTCGAAGCCGGATGGCTGGGACGCAAGGCGCAGCGCGGCTTCTATGACTATCGCGGCGAACATCCGACGCCGACCCGCTAGAGCAAACCCCGCGCTTGGCGCCGCCCTCGGCGGGGACAGCATTTGACGGCGGCCGCCGGCCTCTCTACCCGCCGACGCGTGACCCGACTGATTTCAGGCCTCGCCGAGCTCGCCGGGCGCTACGACGCCCTGCTGTGCGACATCTGGGGCGTCATCCATGACGGAGTGGCCGGCTTTGAGACCGCCTGCGCGGCCCTGACCCGCTGGCGCGCCGAGGTCGGCCCGGTTGTGCTGATCTCCAACGCCCCACGCCCGTGGGCCTCGGTGGCCGAGCAGCTCGCCGATCTCGGCGTCCCCAAGACAGCCTGGAGCGCCATCGTCACCTCCGGCGATGTCTGCCGCGACCTGCTGGCCGAGCGCGCGCCGGGACCGGCCCTGCGCATCGGCCCGGCCAAGGACGACCCGCTCTATGCCGGCCTGGGGCTGGCCTACGCCGAAGTCGAGGAAGCGGCCTTCATCGCCTGCAGCGGCCCCGAGGACGAGGATAGGGAAACCCCGGAAGACTATCGGCCGCTGCTTGCCCGCGCCGCCGAGCGCGATCTCGATATGATCTGCGCCAACCCGGACATCGTCGTCCAGCGCGGCGCCAGCCTGATCTATTGCGCCGGGGCGCTGGCGCAGCTCTACGCGGGATTGGGCGGGCGGGTGGTCCAGGCCGGCAAGCCTTTCGCGCCTATCTATGACCTGGCGCTGGCGCGGGCCGGCGCTCCAGACCGCGGCAAGGTGCTGGCGATTGGCGATGGGGTGATGACCGACATGGCCGGAGCGGCGGCCCAGGGCCTCGACGCCCTGTTCGTCGCCGATGGCATTCATGCCGCCGAGACTCTTGATCGCCAGGGGCGCATCGACGAAACCTGCCTGCGCCGGCGTCTACAGGGCAGCGACGCCGCCTTCGCCATGGCCAGGCTTGGCTGGTGAGCCGGAGCTGTAGGCGCAAAGGGGGTCGATCCTGAGCTTCAAGGTGGTCCACGGCTGGAAGGCGCTCGCCGAGACCGACAAGGGCGCGTCGGTGGCGCTCGGCAATTTCGACGGCGTTCATCTCGGCCATCAAAGGGTCATCGCCGACGCCGCCGAAGCGGCCGGGCGGCTGGGCGCGCCCCTCGGAGTGATCAGTTTCGAGCCTCACGCACGCATGCATTTCCAGCCCGATTCGCCGCCGTTCCGCCTCAGCACCGCCCATCAACTGGCGCGGATCGCCGAGAGTCTGGGCGTCGAGCGGCTGTATCTGCTGCCATTCGGGGTCGAGATGGCCAGCTTCAGCGACCGCGAATTCGCCGACACGGTCCTGCGTCACGGCCTTGGCGTGCGGCATGTGGCGGTCGGCTTCGACGTCACCTTCGGAAAGGACCGCAGCGGCGATCCGGACGCGATGCGCCGCTACGGCGCGGAAATGGGCTTCTCTGTCTCGGTGGCCGAGCCGGTGGCGGCCCGCGGCGTCAAGATGTCATCGACAGCGGTGCGCGAGGCCCTGCATGCGGGCCGGCCGGATCTGGCCGCCGCCATCCTCGGCCGGCCGTTCGCCATCGAAGGGGTGGTGCAGAAGGGCCGCCAGCTCGGCCGCAAGCTTGGCTTTCCCACGGCCAATGTGAACCTCGGCGACTATGTGGCCCCGAAATTCGGGGTCTACGCCACCCGCACGCGGCTCGCCGATGGCCGCCGGCTCGGCGGCGTCGCCAATATCGGCGTCAATCCCACCACCGGCGTGGTCGAGCCGCGCCTGGAAGTGTGGATGTTCGATTTCGATGAAGACATTTATGGCGAGACCATCGAAACTGAGCTCATCGCCTTTCTGCGCCCGGAAGAGAAATTCGCTTCGATCCCGATCATGGTCGACCAGATCTGGCGCGACGCCACCCGAGCCCGCCAACTGGTATCGGCTGACAGCTGACCCGCAGGGCCGCCGCCGAGGTTCCCCCGGCGCGTGGCCTCTGCTAAAGCCCCGGCATGCTCAGGATTCGGAAAGCGTGGCGAATTAATCGCCCGGCGTGACCCGCGCCGGGAAGCCTTCGCCCTCCTTTCGAACTCCAGCGGAAATCTCTCATGGCTCATGACGCCGCCCGCCGCGACTACCGCGAAACCGTATTCCTGCCGTCAACGCCGTTCCCGATGCGGGCCGGCCTGCCGAACCTTGAGCCGCGCATGCTCGAACGCTGGGGCGATCTTTACGCCGCGCTGAGGCAAGCCCGTCAGGCGCAAGGCGCGCCGCTGTTCGTACTCCATGATGGTCCGCCCTATGCCAATGGCGCGATCCATATCGGCCACGCGCTCAACAAGCTGCTGAAGGATTTCGTTGTCCGCTCGCGCTTCGCGCTTGGATTCGACGTCGACTATGTGCCGGGCTGGGACTGCCACGGCCTGCCGATCGAATGGAAGATCGAGGAGGCCTTCCGCGCCGAGGGCCGGACCAAGGGTGAGGTTGGCAAGGGCGAATTCCGGTCGCGTTGCCGGGCCTATGCGGCGGAGTGGATCGCCCTCCAGGGAGCCGAGTTCCGCCGCCTCGGCGTCATCGGTGACTGGGACCGGCGCTACGCCACGATGGACTTCGCTTCGGAAGCAGCGATCGTCGCCGAGTTCCTGAAGTTCGTGGCTTCCGGCCAGGTCTACAGAGGCTCCAAGCCGGTGATGTGGAGCCCGGTGGAGCACACGGCCTTGGCCGAGGCCGAGGTCGAGTACCACGACCATGTCTCCCCGACCGTCTGGGTACGTTTCCCGATCGTCGGCGAGCCGGAGGCCAGCGTGGTCATCTGGACGACGACGCCGTGGACCATCCCCGCGAACCGAGCCGTCGCCTATAGCCCCGGCATCGCCTATGGCGTCTATGAGGTTGAAGCGCTTGAGGAGGGCCTGCCGTTCGCGCCCTGGGCGCGTACAGGCGAGCGACTTGTGTTGGCCGACAAGCTGGCCGAGGACGTCCGGGCCGCCGCCCGCATCGCCCGCTGGAGGCGCACCGGGGATTTCGAACCGGCCGGCCGCGTCCTCGCCCATCCCCTGGCCGCCCTCGACGCCGGCTATGGCTTCGCCGTGCCGCTGCTGGCCGGCGCGCATGTCACCGACGACGCTGGCACGGGCTTTGTGCACACCGCGCCCGGCCATGGCGCCGATGACTATGCCCTGTGGCTGGCCAGCGGTCGGCGCGATATTCCCGACACCGTCGACGAAGATGGGGCCTATTTCCCCGATGTCCCGCTATTTGGCGGCCTCAAGGTGCTGGAGACCGAGGGCAAGAAGGCTGGGAAGTTCGGCCCGGCCAACGCCGCGGTCACCGAAAGGCTTGTTGCAGCGAAAAATCTGCTGGCCCGCGGCCGCCTGGAACACAGCTATCCGCATTCCTGGCGCTCCAAAGCCCCGGTGATTTTCCGCAACACCCCGCAGTGGTTCATCCGCCTCGACGCTCCACTGACCGATGCCGTCCACGGTGGCGCCAGCCTGCGGCAGACAGCCATGGCCGCCATCGCCGCTACCGCCTTTCATCCCGAGTCGGGACGCAATCGCATCGCCAGCATGGTCGAGAATCGCCCCGATTGGCTGATCAGCCGCCAACGCGCCTGGGGCTCGCCGATCGCCATGTTTATCGACCGCCAGACCGGTGAGCCGCTGGTCGATGACGACGTCAACGCTCGCATCCTCGACATCATCACCCGCGAGGGCGCCGACGCCTGGTTCACCCGACCGGCCGGGGATTTCCTCGGCAATCATGATCCCGGGGCTTATGAAAAGGTCGAGGATATCCTCGACGTCTGGTTCGATTCCGGCTCGACCCACGCCTTCGTCATCGAGGGCCGGCGCGACAGCCACTGGCCGGCCGATCTCTACCTCGAAGGCTCGGATCAGCATCGCGGCTGGTTCCAGTCCTCGCTCCTGGAGGCGTCTGGCACACGCGGCCGCGCGCCGTTCAAGGCGGTGCTGACGCATGGATTCACCCTCGATGAGAAGGGTGAGAAGATGTCCAAGTCGGTGGGCAACAGCGTCGAGCCGCAGGAGGTGACGGCGCAGAGCGGGGCGGAAATCCTGCGGCTGTGGGCGGCTCTGGTCGACTACGCCGAGGACCAGCGCATCGGCCGCACCATCCTGCAGACGACCACCGACGCCTATCGCAAGCTGCGCAACTCGATGCGCTACCTGCTGGGCGCCCTTGACGGCTTCAGCGCCGCCGAGGAGACCGACGACTTCCCGCCCCTCGAGCGCTACATCCTGCACCGGCTCTGGGTGCTCGATGGCGAGGTGCGCGCCGCCTACGCCGACTACCGCTTCGCCGACGCGATCCGGGCCCTGGCCGAGTTCTGCTCCAACGATCTGTCGGCGCTGTTCTTCGACATCCGCCGCGACGCGCTTTATTGCGACCGGCCGGATTCGGAGCGCCGCCGCGCCTGCCGCACGGTGATGAACAAGGTGTTCGAGCGCTTGACCGTCTGGCTGGCCCCGATCCTCCCCTTCACCATGGAAGAGGCGTGGCAGACGCGATACCCGGATGCGCCGGCCAATGCCCTGCGCCTGTTCCCGGAGACGCCGGCCGCCTGGCGCGATGACGCAGAGGCGGCGCGCTGGGCCAAGGTCGAGGCGGTGACCCGGGTGGTCACCGGCGCTCTTGAGATCGAGCGGCGCGAAAAGCGCCTCGGCGGTCCGCTTGAGGCGGCCCCGGTGGTTCACATCGCCGATCCCGATCTGACGGCCGCGTTCGCGGGCCTCGACGCGGCCGAGATCTTTCGCACCAGCCAGGCGGAACTGCGCGGCGGCGACGGCCCCGCAAGCGCCTTCCGCCTCGCCGAGACGCTCAAGGTGGCCGTAGAGCCTCTCAAGGCGCCCGGGAAAAAGTGCGCGAGGTCGTGGCGGATCCTGCCTGAGGTCGGCTCCGATCCCCGCTACCCCGACCTTTCGCTGCGCGACGCGGATGCCGTGGCCTGGTGGGACGCGCAACACTCATGACCCTCGTCAATCGCAATGGCGGTTTCGCCCTTGGCCTCGCCGCGGCGGTCATCGCCGCCGACCAGGCGATCAAGGCCTGGGTTCTGGATGGCCTCTGCCTGGTCCCAGGCGACCCACATCCCCTGTTCTGGCCGCTGCGGCTGACCCTGGTCGAAAACCGCGGCGTCAGCTTCGGTTTCTTCCAGAGTGATGCGGATTGGGGGCGCTGGGCCCTGGCCGGGTTTTCGCTGGCCGTGGCCATCGCCCTGGCGGTCTGGGCGCGAAAGGTCGAACGCCGGTCCACCGCCATCGCGCTCGGCCTGATCGTCGGCGGCGCGATCGGCAACTTCGTTGATCGGGTTCGGCTTGGCAGGGTGGTCGATTTCGTCGACGCCACGGCGCTGCATTTTCCCTGGGTGTTCAACCTCGCCGACAGCGCCATCTCGATCGGCATCGTTCTGTTGCTGGCCGAGAGTCTTTTCGCCCCGAAGTCGAAATCAGGCTGACGGGGGCCGACCCCGTCCACTGAACGCCATGCTAAGCGCGACGCCAACCGCCGCGCCAAGGGCGACGCCGATAGCGATCTGATGGGTCGCCACCCCAAGGGCCGTTCCGACGCCAACGCCGAGCGCCAGACAGGATCCGAGCGAGGCAAGCGAATTCATGACCTGGGTGGTATGCTGGCGTCCGTCGAACGGCAAGATCGCGGTGGCGTCATGCAGGCCGTGGCGCAAGCCCGGCGAATGCGCTAAGCGAGGCGCACTGGGGCTTTTCGGGCGCTCCATCACGGGATTTTCAAGGATCTGATGCGTTCGACACTTCTCGCCGCCGCCGCTCTGATGGCCGGCGCCGCCGCGCTCTCCGGCTGCCATAGCCTGTCGCGTTCCATGGGGATGACCAAGGTCACTCCGGACGAATTCCGGGTGGTCACCAAGGCCCCGCTGGTGGTGCCGCCCGACTTCTCGCTGCGGCCGCCCGCGCCCGGCGAACCGACACCGCAGGAGCTACAGCCGGAAAGCGCCGCCCGCATCGCCCTTCTCGGCCAGCAACAGGGCGGTGACCGGAGCCAGGGTGAGCGACTGCTCGACGCCAAGGCCGGCGGCGAAAAGGCCGACCCCTTGGTCCGCTATGTCGTCGATGACGAATTCGGCTCCCTGGCGCACAAGGACAAGAGCTTCGCCGACTGGGTGATGTTCTGGCGCCATGGCCAGCGGGCTGAACCCACCGAAGCGGCGATCGCCGCCGACGCCTCGACGCCGATCGATCCGGCCGTCGAAACCCGGCGCATTCAGAGCCTGACCGGCGGCCGAAATGTGATCATCGCCCGCGAGGGTTCCGGCAAGATCAAGCTGCCCGGTCTTTAGGATTCGCCGCAACCGCGTCGCTCCTGGCGGGAAAGGCGTGGTCATCCCGGCGTCAGCCGGCCTTCCGATGCTCAATCTTCAGATGTGAGGGCGTCGCGGCGTCGGGAGACGGCGGCTTTCCGGCCTTCGCATCCTCCTTGGCGCGCCATGCCCCAAGGAGACGCCAATGCTCTCCGCGATCGGCTCAGCCTCACGCAGGATGGCGACAGTCGCCGACGGAAACAGTGGCAAGGGCGGCTCGCGGGCCGCCGACAAGGCCTCAACGAACGAGTCCCGCCAACGCCTGACGTCGCTGTTGCGGACCCCCTCGATAAGCCGGCCCCAGCGGCGGATGCGCTCGGGCTTGGGCATGGTCAGGGCGATCTTCAGCGCCTCGGACATTTCCTCGCGGCTGTAAGGGTTTACGATCACCGCGTCGGGCATCTGCCGGGCCGCGCCGGCGAACCGCGATAGGACCAGGACGCCGGGGTCTTCTGGGTCCTGCGCCGCGACATATTCCTTGGCGACGAGATTCATGCCGTCGCGCATCGGCGTGACCAGCCCGACCCGGGCGGCGCGGTAGATTCCGGCCAGCTCGTCACGGCGGAAATTTCGGTGAACATAGCGGATCGGCGTCCAATCGACGTCGGCGTAAGCCCCGTTGATGCGTCCGGCCAGGCCATCGATGCGGAGCCGCAGGTCCTGGTAGGCGCCGACCTCGGCCCGCGATGGCGGCGCGATTTGCAAATAGAGAACTTCGCGCCGCAGCTCCGGATTGTCCTGCAGGAACTGCTCGAAGCCAAGCAGCCGCTCCTCCAGACCCTTTGAATAGTCGAGACGATCGACGCCGATCACAAGTTGGCGGAACACCGTATGGGCGGCCATGCGATCATGGGTGCGGACCGCCATCGGCGAGGTCGCCAGATCTTGAAAGGTCTCGAAATCCAGACCGATGGGAAAGGCGTCGGCCTTGAGCTTGGCGCCGAAAGCCGACAGCCGGCCGTCTGGGGCCCACGCCCCGCCGGCTTCGCCCAGGACGTAGGATTCGAACGCCCAAAGCCATTCGTCGGTCTGAAAGCCGACCAGATCGTAGGCGAACAGGGCCTCAACCAACTGGCGATGCCGGGGCAGGGTGGTGAGCAGCTGCGGCGCCGGCCAGGGGATGTGCAGGAAAAAACCGATCGGATTGCCGACCCCCAACCGCCGCAATTCGCGACCTAGCGGGATGAGGTGATAGTCGTGCACCCAGATCAGGTCGTCCGGCTGCAGCATCGGGGCCAAGGTCTCGGCGAACCGTCGGTTGACGCGCTCATAGCCCTCGCCGAACGAGCGGTCGTAGGCCGTCAGGTCGATGCGGTAGTGAAAAAGCGGCCACAGCGCCGCATTGGCGTAGCCGTTGTAGTACTCCTGAAAGTCAGCTTCCTCGAGATCGACCGTCCTGACCGTCACATCATCGACCAGCCGCTCCTCGACAGCTCCGGTGAAGGTCTCGACGGTGCGGCCGCTCCAGCCAAACCAGAAGCCCGAATACTCGCGCAGGGCCGCGCACAGGGCCACGGCGAGACCGCCTGCCGGAGCTTTCTGCCGGCTCTCCGGGGCATTCACCCGGTTGGAGACTACGATCAATCGGCTCATCGCACCGAACTCCACGGCCGTGACAACAACACGGCGCAGTTTATCAGTCCCACAAGGGAATAGGTCTGCGGAAAGTTCCCCCATAGGCTGCCGTCGCTGAAGCTGACATCTTCAGAAAGCAGGCCGACGTGATTGCGCTTTTCGAGCATCTGCTCGAACAGCTTCCGCGCCTGCGCCGTCTGGCCGGTCAGGTGCAAGGCCTCGATGAACCAGAAGGTGCAGAAATTGAACGCCGTTTCCGGGACACCGAAATCGTCGGCGACGTCATAGCGCAGGAAGTTGGAGCCGCGGCGAAGCTGGCTTTCGAGTGCTTTCAACGTCGCCAGGTTACGCGGGTCGTCAGCCTTCAGGAACCGCAGGTCGACAAGCTGGGTGAGGCTGGCGTCGAGCTCCTTGCCGGAAAAGGTGGCCCTGAAGTGGCCGGCTTCGGCGTCGAAGGCGCAGTCTTCGATGGCCTGGCGAATGGTCGCGGCGCGACCGTTCCAAAACGCCGCCCGTTCGGTAAGGCCAAGCTTTTCGGCGACATTGCCAAGCCGATCGCAGGCGGCCCAGCACATCGCCGCCGAATAGGTGTGGACGGCTTGGCGGGTGCGCAGTTCCCAAAGGCCGGCGTCGGGCTTGTCATAGACGGCGAAGGCGCGCTCGCCTTGGCGCTCGAGGGCCTCGAAATCGGCCAGCGTCGCGGGGCGGATCAGCCGTTCGTCGAAAAAGGCGTGGGCGGTCGAAAGAACGATCTGGCCATAGACGTCGTGCTGGACGTGCTCGTGGGCCTGATTGCCGATCCGCACCGGCCCCATGCCGCGATAACCGGCCAAGGCCGGAGCCGTTCGCTCCGTCAGGATCGGCTCATAGCCAACGCCATAGACCGGCTGGATATGGCCGCCAGCCGCCAGGTCCATGATGTTGCGCAGATAGCCGAGATAGTTCTCCATGATATCGACGGCCCCCAGGCGGTTGAGGGCCTGGACCACGTAATAGGCATCGCGGATCCAGCAATAGCGATAGTCCCAGTTGCGGCCGCTGTTGGGCGCCTCGGGGATCGAGGTGGTGATCGCCGCGACGATCGCGCCGGTCTCCTCATAGGCGCACAGTTTGAGGGTGATGGCGGCCCGGATCACCGCCTCCTGCCAGTCAAGCGGAATGGCCAGGACCCGCACCCACTCGCGCCAGTAGTCGGTGGTGTCGCCGAGCATCCGGTTGGCGGTCGATAGCACCTCGCCCTGGAACGGCTCGTCCGGCCCAAGAAACAGGGCGATCGGGGTTTCCAGGCGGAACAGGCGCTCTTCGGCGATATGCGAGACCGGCGCATTTGTGGTCAGGCGCATGGTCACGTCCGAGCAGATGTAGCGGATGTGGTTGGAGCCGGTTGTGACCGGAGCGGCCGACGATCCGAGGTTGCAGGTCGGCCGCAGCCGGATACGGATGCGCGGCGCGCCGCTGAGCGGGCGTAGAAGCCGGACAAAGGAAGCTGGCCGATAGCCGCGGTCATAGAGCCGAAACCGGGGCGCGAAATCGATAATCTCCACCGAACCGCCGGAGACGTCGTGAAGTTCGGTGCGCAACACGGCGGTGTTACGCAGATAGGCTTGCGAGGCGCTGGCGAAGCCGTCGAGATCGATTGCCCAAAGGCCGCGGGCGTCGATGTCATCAGGCTCCGCGCCGGAGAGCAGTTGGGAGAACAACGGATCGCTGTCCACGCGCGGCGCGCAGCACCAGACGACGCGGCCGAGGCGATCGATCAGGGCGCTGATGGCGCAGTTTCCGATCGGGGCGAGATCGAGACTGTTCATGCCGTCTCTCCGCCAAGGCCGGCCCACAGCCAGGCGCGGGCGGCCTCGACCCCCGGGAGAGCGTATGACGCGCCGGTCGGTCGGCGCGGACCGACGACGATGGCCACTCCGCCCTGTTCGCGCACGGCGCGAAATCCATCCTCGTCGGTGAGGTCGTCGCCGAGGAACACGGGCATGCCTCCCGCGAACGGCGTTTCGCTCATGAAGGCGGCGATCGCGGCGCCCTTATCGGGCCCATCGACGCGGACTTCGACCACCATATCGCCTTCCTGAACCTGAAGATCGAGGCGCGAGGCGAGCCGTTGCATCAGGTCCCGGCTGGCGACGGCGGCTTCAGGAACGCGACGGTAATGCAGGGCGACCGCCAGGGCCTTGTCCTCGACCAGAAGTCGGGAGTCGGTGGCGGCGTAGGCGCTTATCTCGGCCAGGGCGGCGCGCAATCGCGCCTCTCCCGGCGCGGCCTCTATCTTGCCGGCGGACGTGCGGCGGACTAGGCCATGGACCGCCCCTACCGCGCGCACCCTGCCCTCGAGCACGCGGTCGAGGTCGGCAAGCGGCCGGCCGCTGATCACCGCCAGCCTCCCGTCAAGCCGGACGACCAGGGCGTCGAGCAGGCGCCGGCGCGCCGCGTCAGGCGCCACCGCCTGTGGGGTAAGCTCCAACGGCGCGATGGTGCCATCGAGATCGAGAAACAACGAGCTGCGATCCGGATCGAAGTCCGGCGGCCGGCCCAGGTCTTCGATCGGATGCGGTCGTTGGGCCGCGCCAGAGTTCGCCATCGCCTCACCTGAAAGAAGCCAGCGCGCCGCGCCGCCCCCCTCACTCTTCAACTATGACCGAGACCGATCCTTCCGAAACGGCGGTGACCGCCGTGCGCTCGCCCAGGCGCTGGACCTCGAGTTCCAATGACGACCCGGCGATGTCAAGGCGCTCGAGCTTGATTCGTTCCACTCCGATCGGCAGCCGCGGGCGGATCAGGCGCACTTCCCCGCGAACCGCGTCGATCCTCAGGCCCAACGCCGCGCCCAGCATCATGAAGGTGGCCCCAGCCGCCCAGGCCTGGGGCATGCAGGCGACGGGATAGGCGATGGGCGGCGCGTCAGGTTCGCGCTCAAACCCGCAGAGCAGCTCCGGCATGCGCCCGCCAAACGCTTTGGAGGCCTCGAACAGGTCGCCCATCATCCGCACGACCTTGTCGCGCTCGCCGTAGCGGGCCAGTCCGGCAAGGCAAAGGCTGGTGTCGTGCGGCCATACCGAGCCGTTGTGATAGGACATCGGATTGTAGCGAACGTTCGAAGTCGCCAGCGTGCGAATCCCCCAGCCACTGTCGAAAGCGGGCGACAGCAGTCGCCTGGCGACCGCGCCAGCGCGCGCCTGCGAAGGCAGGCCGACGAACAGCAGATGGCCCGGATTTGAGGTCAGTGAGCGGCAGGCCTGCCCATCGCCGTCGATCGCCACGGCATAGTAGCCCAGGTCCTCGAGCCAGAAGCGTTCTTCGACCGCGGCGGCCAAGGTCCGGGCTTGGGCCGCCCAGCGCGGGGCGGATTCATCGCCCAAACGTACGCCCATGGCCGCCATGGCGCGCCAGGCGGCGCACGCATAGCCTTGCACCTCGACCAGGGCGATCGGTCCGACCGCCAGCCGTCCGTCGGCGTGAAAGATCGAATCGGCGCTGTCCTTCCAGCCCTGGTTGGCCAGGCCGCTGGTCTCGGCTCGCGCATAGTCGACAAGCCCATCGCCATTGGAATCGCCGAAGGTTTCCAGCCAGGCGGCGGCCGCCTTGAGCTTCGGCCACAGGCCGTCGATGAAGGCGATATCGCCAGTGCGTTCGAAGTAGGCGCCGGCCAGAGCCACGAAAAGCGGCGTGGTGTCGACGCCACCGTAGTAGGCCCCAAAGGGAATCTCTTTCAGCGCCGCCATTTCGCCACGGCGCGTCTCGTGCATGATCTTGCCGGGCGTGGCGTCTTCGAACGGCGAAATCGCTTCCGCCTGCCGCGAGGCCAGATAGGCCAGCACGCCGCGCGCCAGCGACGGCTCCAGCCACAGCATCTGCCAGGCGCACAATATGCCATCGCGACCAAACGGCGTGGAAAACCACGGGATGCCGGCGTAGGGGTAGGGTCCGGAATCGAGTTCGGTGCTTAGCACCGCCACGTCGGTGCGCGACTGCTGCAGCCAGCAATCGAAGGCGCCGTCCGAGGCCGTGACCCGCGCTCCCACCCCGCAGCGTTTGTTGATAGCGCGCTTGGCTCCGCGCAGGGCCGCGTTGAACCGTGACGCCTCGGGTGGCGGCTCCGATTCGGCCCCGGCTTCCAGATACAGGTCGACCCTGCGTCCCGGAATCATCGGCAGCATGAATTCAGCCCGCGTCGGCCCAAGGCGCCCAGGCGGCTCGGAAAACGCCACCACCGAAGTGCGCTGTCGGCCGTCAAGGCCCTCGTAGGCGGTCTCGACGCCGCGGCCAGTCAGTTGCGGCGCCCGGCGGTGACCTCGACGGGGGCGGGTGAGGCCGCGCACCTCGAACATATCGCGGAAATCGACCTCGAATTCATAGACGATCGGGACCATGATCTCGTCGAGACCGAAATTGGTCAGCCGCAGGCGTTCGAACAGCCGCCCGCGCCACAGACAGCGTTTACGCTCGATGTGAATCACCCCACGCGGCGTCGCCTCGCCGCCCATCGGCGGCAGGGCGCGGTTGGCGCCATTGACCGTGAAAACCGCGTTGTCGCCGGAAAGACTTGAGCTCAGGCGTGACGGTCGCTTGCCGCCGACCAGCAGCCCGAGGCGAGATACCAGGCGCGTGTCATCCACAAACAGACCATCGGCGGCGCCGCGGATGTCGCCCCAGGCGTCGCAGACCTGAAAGACGTCGCCGTCCTTCAGCGAGACATAGTGAATGTCCTCGTCGCCGCGCGCGAGGTCGTCGGCATCTGGCGCTGGCGAAGCGGCGAGGTCATCCATCGGCGGCCGGTGGGCTCCCTCATGCGATGTTGGCGAGCGGCTTTTGCTTTTCGGTCACCGGCGCGGGCGTGGCAAGATCTGGCGCATAGGGGCAACGGGCCAGGCGATCGGCGTAGAGGTCCAGATAGCGCCGCGCCATGGCGACGGCGGAGAAGCGCCGATCGAAGCGACGGCGAATCTCGCGCCGGTCGAGGGCCAGGGCGCGGCCTACCGCCTCGGCGGCTTCGGCTTCATTGGCGACCAGATAGCCGGTGACCCCTTCGTCAATGACTTCCGGAGCTGAGCCATAGCGATAGCCGACCACCGGCGTCCCACAGGCCATGGCTTCAATCATCACCAGACCGAAAGGCTCCGGCCAGTTGATCGGAAACAGCAAAGCGCGCGCGCCGCCCAGGAAGGCCGACTTCTGATTGTCGCCAATCTCGCCGATGAATTCGATGAGCGGATGGTCGAGGAGCGGTTCGATGACGGTGTCGAAATAGACGCGGTCGGCGGGATCGATCTTGGCCGCCAGCTTCAGCGTCATTCCCAGCCGTTTGGCGATGGCGATGGCGCGCTCTGGCCCCTTCTCCGGCGAGATGCGGCCGAGGAAGGCCAGATAGCCGCCGGGCGTGGCGGTGAATTGGTACAGGTCTTCGGTAAGCCCGTGGTGGACCGTTCCGGCCCAGTTGGCGAACGGCAGATGGGTGCGCTGGGCGTCGGAGATCGAAACCAGCGGATATTTCGGCCAGCGCCGGTAGGTCTCCGGCAAGTCCTTCAGATCGAGACGGCCGTGCAGGGTCGTCAGCGTGCGCGGCGCAACGTCCTCGAACAGCGGGAAGTGGATCATGTCGGTGTGGAAGTGAATGATGTCGAAGCGGTCTTTTTGGCGATGGACTTCGCTCAGCATCGAAAGATGCGCGGCCAGATCCGATTTGAGGGGGGCGGGATCCAAGCGGATGGCCTGGTCGCGCACCGCCACAAGCTTGGCCCGGGTCTGGGCGTCGGCGCTCGAAAACAAGGTGACGTCATGGCCCAGACCGACCAGGGCGTCGCTCAAATGCGCAACGACGCGCTCGGTGCCGCCGTAGAACTTTGGGGGAACGGCTTCGTAGAGAGGGGCGACCTGGGCAATTTTCATCGGAAATCAACTTTCAAAACCGGCGATATGGGCGAGCGACCGAATCCCGAGCTTCGCCAAGCGTCGGGGCCGCTAAAGGCTAACGCCGGCGAGGGTGAGGTGTTCCCTCACACCCTGGTGAGGTCGCCAGCCGAAGTCATCCGCAGGATCCTGAACGCTGCAAGGCTAGATAGGTCTTGGCCGAGGCTTCGCCGTTGGCCCCCGAGCCGAGGGCTCGGCTGGCGCAGACGTCGCCGCGCGCCGCGGCGCTCTTGAGAAGGCTGATCGCCTCGGCGGCGTCGCGCTTGGGGTTGGCGGTTTTGCCGGCATCGGCGGCGGCTTTCGTGTGACCCGGTTCGGTGCGCCGCCAGATCGCTTCGCGCAGGGCGACCAGGAAGGGTTCCACGTGCAGGTGCGCGCCCTGGCTTCCGTGAGAGCCTTCAGGAAACAGGCGGCGATAGGCGACGCCGGACTTGCGGATCCGGCTGGCCGCCTGCGATGGCGTCATGCCGCGCACGACGATGTCATAGGCGCCGGGCGCGTCGGGCGTGCCCATGGAATGGTGCGAGATCGCTCCGACCGGAACGGTCAAGGCCCCCTCGGCCCTAAGCTGGTTTTCGCGCGCCTGGCTGCGATAGCCACCGGTTTCACGCCACGTGCCGGCTCCGAAGATGGTGTTCATAGTCGATTTGAAGGCCGTCTGGCCCAGGCCGACTCCCACTGGGGGCGGCGGCGGCCCTTCCGCCTCGATCAAGGCGGCGTCGAGATTGGCCCCGGCGTCGCCGTGGCTCGCCGCTTCGCGATACCAGTGGGCGGCCTCGCCCCGATCCAGTTCGACGCCGTCACCCTTGGCGTACAGAGCGGCCAGACCGACCTGAGCGTCGACGTAGCCGACCTTCGCCGCCTTGAGCCACCAGCGCGCCGCCGCCGCCTTGTCGCGCCTGACGCCCCGACCATCAAGATAGAGCCGGCCCAGGCTGTATTGCGCGCCCGGATTGCCCTGGTCGGCAGCCTTGCGGAACCATGAGGCGGCCAGGTTGGCGTTGACGGCGACACCGCGGCCCTCAAGGTAGAGCTTGCCGAGATTATATTGCGCCGCCGCCTGGCCACTTGCCGCGGCTTCAGAGAACAGGCGCACGGCGCCCAGATCGTCACGGCGCTCAAGCGCGGCAAGGCCATCATCGTAGGGTCCGGCGAAAGTCGGGGCGCCGCCAAGAACGGCGACGGCGGCCACGCTGACGATGGCGGTGAGGCGATGCACGCGCTTCCAATCGGGTTCGCCGGCCGAGGCCAGCGGCGGCAGGCCAGCCATCTTAGTGGAAGGGCCGACGCATTTCCACCCGCGGCGCTATCGCGCCCGGCCCAGCCTCGCCTATGGTCACGCCAGCGCCGCCGGCGCCGGACCCTGCGGAGGCGCGCTTCGTGACCGAACTTATCCAGGAAGCCGACCTCGGGCCTGAGGCCAGCGCGCCGCCCGCCCCAAACGCCCGCCTGACGCGCGGCGCGGCCTGCTGGTCGCTGTTCGAGGGCGCGCGCGATCCGTATGTGATCCTGGTCACCATCTATATTTTCATGCCCTACGTGGCCTCGACGGTGGTCGGCGATCCCGTACGCGGCCAGGAAGTCATTTCGCGCTGGAGCCAGTATTCCGGCTGGGCGGTGATGGCCACGGCCCCCTTCCTCGGGGCGTCAATCGACAAGCTTGGCCGCCGCAAGATCTGGCTGGCGATCCTGGTCGCCCTGATGGTCCCGATGATCGCCAGCCTGTGGTGGACCAAGGCCGACGGATCGGGCCTGAGCGTCACCGCGACCATGATCCTGACCACGCTGATCGGGATCCTGTTCAGTTGGTCGGAGGTGCTGCACAATGCCCTGCTGGTCCGCGCCGCTGGCCTCGGCGCCGCCCACAAGGCCTCAGGCCTGGCTCTGGCGCTGGCCAATCTGTTCAGCGTCATCGCCTTGGCCTTCACCGCCTGGGCCTTCGCTCTGCCTGGGCTCCCCTCGACCGCCGCCTGGCATTGGCTCCCCAAGGCGCCGCTGTTTGGCCTCAGCCGCGCCGCTCATCAGCCCGAGCGCGTCGTCGCCTTGATCGCGGCCGGGCTGTTCGCCTTGGGAGCCGCGCCTCTGTTCCTGTTCACGCCCGACGCCGAGCCTACCGGCGTGCCGGCCCTGGCCGCCTTCCGAGCCGGGGCCCGGGAACTGGCGTCCATGGTTCGAACTGTCGGACGGATCCGCAACGCCGCCACCTTTCTACTGGCGCGGATGTTCTACTATGACGGCATGACCTCGATCCTGATCTACGCCGGGGTCTATGCGGTCGGGGTGATGCGCTGGGGCGCCTTGGAGATGCTGGCCTTTGGCATCGTCCTTTCGGTGCTGGCGACCTTCGGCGGTGTCGTCGGACTCGCCCTCGATCAGAAACTCGGGCCCAAGCGCGCGGTTCAGATCGAGATCGGCGTGAGCCTGCTCGGCATCATAGCCATGCTTGGCATGGGGCCGGAACAGATTCTGTACTTCTGGAGCTGGCCCGCGGCCTTGCATGCGCCGATCTGGAGCGGACCGGTATTCCGCACCGTGCCCGAATGGGTATTTCTGGGTATCGGATTTTCCAATGCGGTGTTCATCACCGCCCAGTTTGCGTCCAGCCGCACGCTCCTGACCCGCTTGACCCCGCCGGCCCAGACCGGAGCCTTTTTTGGCGTCTTCGCGCTCTCAGGGACAGCGACAAGCTGGCTGGGACCGTTCCTGGTCAACCAGGGCACGCACCTGTTCAAGACCCAGCAAGGCGGCTTCGCCACCATCACCCTTCTGCTCGCCATCGGTTTTATCGGCCTGCTGTTCGTCAAGGGCGGCGGCAGGACCGCCTTGCCATCGCCAAGAAGCACCGGTTAAGCGGAAACATGCCAGCATCCGTCCTGCGCCCGATCGCCATCGCCGGCCTCGCCGTCGGCCTGACCTCTGCCGCCACTGCCGCTTCGCCGGCCTCGCCGATCACCATCTCCAACGCCTGGGCGCGGCCAGTGGTGGCGGCTGGGATGACGGCGGCGGGATACCTGACGGTCGTCAACCGTGGGCCGTTCGGCGACCGTCTGGTCGGCGCCTCGAGCCCGCTGGCGGCGCGCGTGAGCCTGCATCAGAGCCGAATGGTCGGGGCGATGATGACCATGCGTGCGGTGACGGCCATTGGCATTCCGGCGCGCGGCCGGGCCGATCTTTCCCCTGGAGGGTACCATCTGATGCTTGCCGGCGTCCGCCGGCCGCTCGCCTCGGGAGCCCGGATTCCGCTTACCCTGAGCTTTGCCCGCGCCGGCACGGTCCGCACCAGCCTGACGGTGCGCGCCGGCGGTCCGACGATGTAGGAGAGGTCATGGCCTGGAACTTCGCCGATGTCTGGGAAAGCGTCGCGGCGGCGGTTCCGGACCGTCCAGCTCAAATCCATGGTCAGCGGGTTATCACCTGGAGCGCCTTCAACGCCCGCGCCGAGGCTCTGGCGCACGTCTTGCTGACGGCCGGCCTCGGCCACCAGGCCAAGGTCGCGGCCTATCTCTACAATTGCCCGGAATATCTTGAGACCTATTTCGCCGCGTTCAAGGCCGGCCTGGTCCCGGTCAACACCAACTATCGCTATGTCGCCGACGAGCTTTTGTACCTGTTTGACAATGCCGATGCCGAGGCGGTGGTTTTTGACACCGCCTTCACCGACACCGTGGAGCAGATCCGCCACCGCTTGCCGAAGGTGAAGGCGTGGATCGCCGTTTCCCGGGATGGCCCGCCGGCGCCCGACTTCGCGATCGCCTATGAACCGCTGACGACCGCGCCCGACCGGAAGGTCGCGACGCCATGGGGCCGTTCGGGAGACGACCTGCTCATCCTCTACACCGGCGGCACCACCGGCCTGCCCAAGGGCGTGATGTGGCGTCAGGACGACCTCTTCAATGTTCTGGGCGCCGGCGGCAATCTGTTGCTTGAGATTCCGCCGCTCGAAGGCCCCGCCGAGGCCGGCCCGCGCGCCGCCGCCTCCGAACCCGTGCTCAATATCGCCGCTGCCCCGCTGATGCATGGCACCGCTCAGTTCACGGCCCTGATGAGCCTCACCAACGGCGGCACGGTGGCTCAGCTTCCCTCGACCCGCTTCGACGCCCACGAATTCTGGGGCGAAGTTGAGCGCTTGCGAGCCGGCTCAGCCGCCATCGTCGGCATGGCCTTCGCCCAGCCGATGCTCGAGGCGCTGGACGCCCATCCCGATCGCTGGGACCTCGCCAGTCTGATCCGCCTGGGCTCGTCCGGCACGGTGTGGAGCATGGAGAACAAGCAAGCCCTCTTGAAACACCTGCCGCAGGTTTCGATTTTCGATAGCCTGGGATCCTCCGAAGCCGTTGGCCTGGCGGCTTCGTCCTCGGCCGCGGGGACTGCGGCGGAGACGGCCAAATTCATGCTCGGACTCAATACCGCGGTGTTCACCGAGGATAGGCGGCGGGTCGAGCCGGGTTCGGGCGAACGTGGCCAGATCGGGGTCTCCGGATTCCTGCCGATCGGCTACTACAAGGACCCCGAAAAGTCCGCCCGGACTTTCTGGGACGTCGAGGGCCGGCGCTGGTCGGTTCCGGGCGATTTCGCCACCGTTGAGGCGGATGGCTCGGTGCGCCTCCTGGGACGCGGTTCGCAGGTCATCAACACCGGTGGCGAAAAGGTGTTTCCAGAGGAGGTCGAAGAGGCCCTCAAGCGGCATCCGCAGGTCCGCGACGCGGCCGTCGTCGGGGTGCCCGATCCGCGCTTCGGAGAACGCATCTGCGCCGTGGTCGAAGCCGGCGATGGCCCGGCGCCGAGCCTCGAAACCCTGTCGGCGCATGTCCGCGCCCACTTGGCCGGCTACAAGGCGCCACGCGAACTGGTGCTGTCGCCGGTGCGCCGGTCCGCAAACGGAAAGCTCGATTACAAGGCCATGCGGGCGCTGGCGCTGGAGGCTTTAGCGGCTCAATAGCCCACCGCCCGCCGCGCCAGACGCGCAACGGGCGGCTTCCAGTCTAACGGCTGGAGGGGCGCTTCCTCCCGGAAGTGCGCCAATGGGCTCTGCGTCCCACGCTGAATTGATGGTGACGATGGCGGCGCACGGCTGTCAACGGCCACATCGCCAGCGATCACGCGCTTGTGCGTGCAGTATTGGCGTCAGCGTTTCACCAAGGCTTCCAGCCGATCGGCGGCAACGCATGCGCTGTCGAACACGTAGGTCGGATGGCTGGCCGCCACCGGGCCGACGCCAGCGGCGGCGAGGGCTTCTGTGATGGTCCTGACGTCGGCGCGCGCGATCAGGGCCCCGCTGGCCAACGGCCGGTGCTCGAAGCGCTTCAGCACCGTTTCGACCGCCCGCGCTTGATCGGCGAACCAGGCGAGCTGAGTGGCGGCGTGGCCGCGCGCCCGCGCCTCCAGCCCCGCCAACAGCCGCCGCGCGCACGCCAGGTGAGCGGCCGTCCACGGAGCCGTCAGCGACGCGGCCAGATGCGCTTGGCTCTTCAAAATCACGCCGTCGGCGAGGGCGCGCAGACCGTTGGCCGCCAGGGTTGCTCCGGTGGTGGTGATGTCGACCACCAGTTCGGCCGTCCCGGCCGCCGGCGCGCCTTCGGTGGCGCCGCTCGATTCGACGATCCGATAGTCAGCGATGCCATGGCTGGCGAAGAAGGCCCGGGTCTGGGTGGTGTATTTGGTCGCCACCCGCAGACGGCGCCCGGTGCGGGCCAGGACATCGTGGGCGACATCGGCGACATCGGCCATGGTCTCGACGTCGATCCAACTTCGCGGCGCGGCCACCACCAGATCGGCGCGTCCGAACGCCAGTGCCAGCAGCGGCTCGGCGCCGCCGGTTTCGCCCAGCAGATCGGCCCCGGTGACACCCAGGTGCGCTTCTCCTGACTTCAGCGCCAAGGCGATATCGGCGGCCGAGATCAGGCGCGCCTCGAGCCCGTCAAGGCTGGCCAGGCTGGCCGAATATCCGCGCGCCCCGCCGCCAAGCCGGAGTTCGAGACCACTGTCGGCGAGCCAGGCCGCCGTCTGGTCCTTGAGCCGGCCCTTGGACGGCAGCGCCAGGATCAGGGGGTCGCTCACGGCCCGCCCCCGCTCCAGGCTCGCCCGGGCCGCACCATGCAACCGACGGCCGTGGCCACGCCAGCGGCGCCCAGGCGCTGCGGCAGATGGTCATAGCGGCCGCCAGCGGCCACCGTGGCGACCTCGCCAAGCGCGGCGCTTCGGATCTCGAACTGAAGTCCGTCGTAGTAGCTGAACGGGCGGTGCAAAGCCGCGGCGAAACGGATGCGGTCGGCGGGGACCGCCGTCAGCGCCGCCAGGCGTTGCTCCCAGGCGTCCAGGGCGAGTTCCCAGATTTTTCCGGAGGCCAGGGCGCGCAAGGCGGCAAATGCGGCTTGGGGCGCGTCCTCGATCTCCAAGAAGGCGGCCACCGCTTGGCGGCGCTTCGCATCGAGCCCCACGCCAAGGCTGGGACCCGCCCGCGTGCGCAAACGATGAACGATATCGCGCGCACCGCGGCCTCCGACCGGTTCGATGCCGGTCAGAGCCCAAATCTCCTCGAGGACGCGCGCGGCCCGGTCTTCCGGCAGATCGGAAAGAACGTCGGCGAGCCCCCCGCCCCCCGCGCTCGGCCTATCCTCGAGCGCACAGTGCAACCGGCTCGGGGACGCCGCCTTGAGCCGGGCCGCCGCCGCTGGCGCTACGCCCAGGGCGACCAGGAAACTTTCGATCAGGCCAGCGTCGCCGAGCATCAAGGTCAGATCGTCCCGGCCGCCGGCCGCCGCCGCCCGCCACGCCAGATCGAGAATGGCGGCGTCAGCTTTTGGGCTTGCCGGCTCGCCGATCGCCTCCAAGCCAACCTGCAGGAATTGTTCGGCCCGTGACGATCCGTCAGGGGCGACACGGAACGCCGGCCCCTCATAGACAAGGCGAGCGGCGTCGCCAGCGCCGGCGCCAAGATGGGCGCGCGTCACCCCGACCGTAAACTCAGGTCTCAGGCAATAGTCCTCGCCGTTCGGGCCCTGAACGAGGAAGAGCCGTTCGCGCAGCGCTTCGCCGGCCAGATCAAGCCATGGCCCGAGCGGCTCGGCCACCGGGGTTTCGATCGCTGTGCCGCCGGCTCCTGCGAACGGCGCGCGGATGGCCGCAAGCACCGCAGGCGGAACGGTCCGCTCTAGTCTCATGACTGGGCGGCGAGGATGGCGGCGACCGTGGCAACGAGGTCGGCGCGCGCGGCTGTCACTTGCCCTGGCCGATCAGCGCGCCAGGCGCGGTTGTCCTCGACGCCGCCGGCCAGGGCCCGACCAAGATCGAGGTCTTTGACCGTCGCTTGGCCTGCAGCGATCTCGTCGGCGCCAAGGATCACCGCCGCCGGAGCGGACCGACGGTCGGCGTATTTCATCTGGGCCCTCAGACCACTCTCTCCGAGATAGACCTCGGCGGCGATGCCGGCGGCGCGAAGTTCGGCGGCGGCGGCCAGATAAACATCCATACGTTCGGATTCGAGGGCGGTGATCATCACCGGGCCGCGCGCCTTGGCGGCCGTTCCGCTGGCCAAAACGGCCGCGAGGCGTGAGACGCCGAACGAAAAGCCGGTAGCCGGCACTTGCGCACCCGTGAACCGCGCCACCAGATCGTCATAGCGACCGCCACCGCCGACCGAGCCGAAGCGGGCCGGATTCTCCTCACCCTCGGCGCCGACAAGGTCGGCCTCGAATACCGCCCCGGTGTAATATTCCAACCCGCGCACAACCGCCGGGTCAATGACGGCGGCCTGATCATCGACCCCCATCGCCGCCAGCGCTACATCGATGCGGGCGAGTTCGGCAACGCCTTCGGCCGCCTCGGCCGAGGCGCTGCCACTGAGCGCATCCAGAGTGGCGCGCCGGCTTGGCTGACGACCGGCGAGGAAAGCCAAAACGGCGTCGATGGCTGTGCGGCTGAGTTCCGCGCCGCGGGTAAAGGCGCCGGATTCATCCAACCGCCCGGCGCCCAGTAAGTCGGCGACGCCCGCGGCGCCAAGTCGGTCGAGCTTGTCGACAGCCCGTAGCACCGCCAGCCGCTGAGCCTCGCTGGCGATCCCCTGCGCCGCCAACAAGCCGTTGAGAAGTTTTCGGTTGTTGATCCGAATGATGCAGGCGCCGGCCGGCAAGCCAGCGGCGGCGTAGCCGGCGGCGGCCATGGCGATGATCTCGGCGTCAGCTTCAGGGCGCGCCGAGCCGACGGTGTCGGCGTCGCACTGCATGAATTGGCGATAGCGCCCTGGGCCTGGCTTTTCATCGCGCCACACCGGGCCGAAGGCGTAGCGGCGAAAAGGCTTGGCGAGCTGGGCCCAGTTCTCGGCCGCGAACCGGGCCAGGGGCGCGGTATGGTCGTAACGCAGCGCCAGCCACTGTTCGTCATCGTCCTGAAAGGCGAAGACGCCGGCGTTCGGACGGTCGGCATCGGGCAGGAACTTGCCGAGCGCGTCGGCATATTCGACCGCCGGGCTTTCCAGGCGCTCGAAGCCGAAACTCTCATAGGTCCTGGCCACAGCCGCGATGATCCGCTCCTCGGCCGCCAGCGACTCGGCGCGACGGTCCTGGAAGCCACGCACGGCGCGCGCCTTGGGGCGATCAGTCATGGCGAGCGCGCTTAGCGGTTCGAACCGCGCCCGGCAAGGCGCTCAGCCGGACACCGCGTCGACAAGGATTTGCGGGGTAAGGAGCTGCGGCAGAACCTTCGGGGCCGCGGCCCCCTTCGGATAGTAGAGATACAGAGGCACGCCGATGCGGCCCTGCTCGGCCAAGGCCGCGGCGATCTTTGGATTGCGGTTGGTCCAATCGGCGACCAGATAGGCGGCTCCGACGCGATGCAGGGCGATGGCGACCGCGGGACTGGCGAAGGCGGTGCGCTCATTCACCTGGCAGGTCACGCACCAGGCGGCGGTGAAATTGACGAGTACGGGTGTGCCGGCGGCGCGCAGGGCGGCCTGGCGCTCCGGACTCCAGGGCTGGGGGGCGAGGCTGCCGGCCGGAGCCGCCACGGCGGCAGGCGGCTCAAACGGCCCGACGCTGACGGCGGCCAGGCCAAGGATCAGGCTGGCGGCGGCGGCGAAGGTCGGTGTCCATCCGCCGCCGCGGCTGGCCCGCCGCCTCTGTCCGACCCCAAACAGCCAGGCGGCGAACGCCAGGGCGATGGCGGCGGCGAGCAGGCGGGCCAGGCCGACCGGACCGGTCTGCTGCGACATCACCCAAAGCAGCCAGGCGGCGGCGGCGTACATTGGAAAGGCGAGCAGCTTGCGAAAGCCCTCCATCCATGGTCCGGGCCGAGGCAGACGACTGGTCAAAGCCGGGACGACCGCCAGGACCGTGAACGGGGCTGCAAAGCCGATGGCCAAGGCCAGGAAGACGGCCAGGGCGATGGCCGGCGGCTGGGTGAAGGCGAATCCGAGTGCTGGGCCCATGAACGGCGCCGTGCATGGCGCGGCCACGACCACCGCCAGCGCGCCGGTGAGCGCGGAGCCCAGAAGCCGACCTTGAACCGAGACGCCACCTCCGAGGCCCTGGACCGAACTTCCGATCTCGAACAACCCCGAGAGATTGAGGCCGGCCGCCAGCATCACCAAAGCCAGGAGCGCAACGTTGAGCGGCGACTGAAGCTGGAAGCCCCATCCGACCGCTTCGCCGGCGGCCTTGGCGGCGACCAGAGCCGCGGCCAGCATCAGGAAAGTGGCCACGACGCCGGCGAAAAACGCTAGTCCCTCGCCGCGCGCGCCGCCGTCACCGGCCTTGGCGAGCGCCGCCGCCTTCATCGCCAGGATCGGGAAGACGCAGGGCATCAGATTGAGGATCAGACCGCCAAGCAAGGCGGCGCCGAGCGCCAGAGCCACGCGCCCATAGTCCGGCGCAACGCTGGCCGCGCCGGCCGGAGGCGGCCCGGCGGCGGCGGTAACCTCCCAGCTCAGATCGTCGACCGTGAGCACCCCCGAAAACGCGCCTGGCGGCTTGGCGCCGGCGGCGAAGGCCGCGCCCGGCGTCATGCTGAGGATCAGCCCCGATGGCCCGCGTTCGATGGCTTGCGGCTTGGACTGATCGATAAGGTTGTCGCTGTAGGGATAGAAGTAGGCGTCGCGAGCTGCACGTCCGGCCAGGGGCGCGCCGGCGATCGCCAGGCTTAGGCGAGCGGCCCCGCGCTGAAAGGTCGCCTTCATGGCCCCGGGCTTGGGGCTTGCCGCGAGGGTCTCGGCGATGAGAGCCCCGAATTTCGGATCCGGAGGCCCAGCGACGGCGCGTACAGGCAGATCGAGGCTGAGATGGACCGTTCCGGGAACGCAGACCTGGGCGCAGACCAGATAGTCGACCTTGGCCGCGATCGGCGCCGATTGGCCGACTGGCGCCGAGGCTGGGATCGCCAGTGGCGCGACCAGCACCGTCTGGCCCTCATAGCCATAGTTCATGATCGGACCCAGCGGCAGGCGCTTCGGGGCCGGCCAAACGATCGCTCCGGCGCTCCACCCCGGCGGCAGCGTCCAGGCGATCTGGGTCGCCGCGCCGGCGTCACCCGGATTGCGCCAGTAGGTGTGCCAGCCTTTGTCGGCGGTGAGGACGACAGCCAGGTTGACGTTGCCGGCCGGCGCTGCGCTCACCGTCTGCGCCGCCAGCTCGGCGGTCACATGCGGGGCGCGGGTCGGGGTTGCGAGAGCCAGGCCGCTCAGGGCCAGGATAGCGGCTATCAGAAAGAGAAGGCGGCGCATCGGCCCATCTTACGGAGGATCGGCGCGCGCGGATACTTCGCCGCCTTGCGCGGGCGCGGGCATCGGCTCCATCATCGCCTGTCCGGACCCTGGAGCCGCCATGCCCGCCGCCTTCGACAGCATCCGTATCGGAGTCGTTGTGTCGCTCGGAGTGGCGATCGTCGACCCGGCGGCGCTGACCGCCTTCACAGCTGCCTTCGCTCCGAGCTGGAACCCCGAACGCGGGGCCCCGGACGCCATGGTCTTCGCCATCTGGTCGCGGCTGGAGCAGGAGGCCTCGACCGCGTGGCCGCAGACCAAGCGCCTGGGCGTCGACGCGCTGCGCTGGGTGCGCAATCCACCGGCCGGCGAATTGCTGCGCGGCCGGATGACGGTGATGGGCAAGGATCCGGTCGGCGAAAGCAAGGGCGTGGTCATCGCCCAGCACGATCTGCTGGATGAAGCCGGGCGGCTGGTGTTTTCGTGCCTCACCCGCAGCGTGTTCGCACGCTAAAGGGTCTTATTGCGAGCTGACGAATTACGTAGCGGGGCTTGGGCAATGCCAGCAATCCAACTCATCCTCATTGTCTGCAGCGTGGCGCTGGTCGCCATCCTGATCCGGGCGCTGATCACCGGAAAACTGCATTCGCAATACGCGGTCACTCATCGCGACAAGAACCCCGGAGGCTTCTGGGCCCTGTGGTTCGTGCTGTTGCTGCCGCTGATACCAATCGCCCTGGTCGTGGCGCGGCTTGGCGGGCGTCACTGAAGCGGCCCTCGTGCGCTTCGATTTTCAACCCTCAGGCAAATGACTCGGTCATCGCCGAATAGACCAGTGTGCGCAGATCGCGCCGTAGGGTCAGGCGCGCCTCGGAGCCCATCACCTGGGTCATGAACACCACCGCCAGGTCCTCGGC